>JABZHP010000179.1 GCA_015258785.1 Atopobium sp. | reverse complement strand
CAAAGAAAATATAATCGCCACGATCAAAAGCACACTTTGTAGCCTCATAAATAGCATCTGAAATAGCCTGAGCTGGCGCACCTGCTGTCAGCTTTCCATCATCTGCTACAAAATCATAGGTGTAATCAATCGAAATCAAAGCTTTCTTCATGTTTGGTCACGCTTCTTTCTTGAGTTTAAAAGAGCAGTCAGTAAAAGAATAGACGCCACCCATTGTACAGGTGACGTCTCTGTATTCCACGTTTAACACGTAAATGTTTTATGTGTATGTACTTGTCTCATATCAACGGCACACTTACTTCTTCTGAGAGATAATCAGATCGACGTTTTCTGTCTTAGTGTCTTCCATGCTCTTACCACCTTTGATGTGGTAGTACTCAACAACTGCATTTACCTCAGTCTGATCAGCAAGAGGCTTTTTCTGATAAGAATCGTTAATAACAAATGCAAAGACCCTCTCGCCGCTCTCAAGATAGTTGGAATCGTTAGCCCATACGGAATTCTCAGAATTATCTAACTTAAAGGTGCAATTCACCCAGTTTTCAGACCTGTTGATAATCTCAAAGACGTAGCCTTCAGAGTAA
>JABZHP010000178.1 GCA_015258785.1 Atopobium sp. | reverse complement strand
CTCGAAATGGTTCGTGAGCGCACCGAGCAGGAACCCGTTTCCGTGCTCAAGCGCGCACTGGACAACATTCGCCCGGCCCTTGAAGTTCGCTCCCGCCGTGTTGGTGGCGCGACCTACCAGGTCCCGGTTGAGGTTCGCCCCGCACGTGCGACCACCCTCGCACTGCGTTGGCTCGTGGACTTCTCGCGTCAGCGTCGTGAGAAGACCATGACCGAGCGTCTCGCCAACGAGATTCTCGATGCCTCCAACGGTCTTGGCGCCGCTGTCAAGCGTCGTGAAGACATGCACAAGATGGCTGAGTCGAACCGCGCGTTCGCTCACTACCGCTGGTGATCACCCCTCCCGCTTCGCGATGACCCCATCCGGAGCGGGCAGGATGTTTTAACACCCTCACTTCAAACGAAGGACTGATGTAGTGGCACACGAGGTGCTTACTGACCTCAATAAGGTTCGCAACATCGGCATCATGGCTCACATCGATGCCGGCAAGACCACCGTGACCGAACGTATTCTGTTCTACACGGGCATCAACTACAAGATTGGCGAGACGCACGATGGCGCCTCGACCACCGACTGGATGGAGCAGGAAAAGGAGCGTGGTATTACCA
>JABZHP010000177.1 GCA_015258785.1 Atopobium sp. | reverse complement strand
AACGCGGGATGGAGCAGCTCGGTAGCTCGTCGGGCTCATAACCCGAAGGTCGTAGGTTCAAATCCTGCTCCCGCAATTTGGCTCGGTAGCTCAGTTGGTAGAGCAATGGATTGAAGCTCCATGTGTCGGCGGTTCGATTCCGTCTCGCGCCATTTCTTTTAATAATAAGCGGGTGTAGTTTAGTGGTAAAACTACAGCCTTCCAAGCTGTTGTCGCGAGTTCGATTCTCGTCACCCGCTTTGAACATAGGTTCTTTACCAAGTTTTTAACTTGGGCGCGTAGCTCAGGTGGTTAGAGCGCACGCCTGATAAGCGTGAGGTCGGTGGTTCGAGTCCACTCGTGCCCATTAATAGTATGGTCCGTTGGTCAAGGGGTTAAGACACCGCCTTTTCACGGCGGTAACACGGGTTCGAATCCCGTACGGACTATATTTTTGGAGGATTACCCAAGTCCGGCTGAAGGGAACGGTCTTGAAAACCGTCAGGCGTGTAAAAGCGTGCGTGGGTTCGAATCCCACATCCTCCTTAATATTAACGCGGGATGGAGCAGCTCGGTAGCTCGTCGGGCTCATAACCCGAAGGTCGTAGGTTCAAATCCTGCTCCCGCAAT
>JABZHP010000176.1 GCA_015258785.1 Atopobium sp. | reverse complement strand
ATGCCGCTTTACGCGCCCAATTGCGCCCCAAGCTCGCACTTGTGAGCACCCACGAGCGCCTACACAAAAAGCCGCCCTCAAACTGAGAGCGGCTTGAAGTTACCGTGCGCTATGCCTGCGAGCGTGTTAACCTCGCCGCAGCTTAGTTCCTAGCTGCGTGAAGCTTGAGGGTGCCCAGTGCAAAGAGAACCGCTGCACCGCCCACAACAGCAAACATCAGCGTATTCTGCAGTGCGTCGTCGCCAGTGTAAGGGGTGCGGGACTTGCGAGGCTTAGGGACAACAGGGTTGGTGGTGGTATTGGTATCTGTGTCGATAAGACCATCGCTGACGTGGGCAGTGTTTACAACCGTGACGTTTTTCTCGCCCTTGTTAACCTTGACCTGGAAGGTAACGGTGAGTGTGTCGCCCGAAGCAACGTTCTGCGTCCAGGTTACGGTGCGCGTAGCTGGGTCGTAGGTGCCGCCGTTATCAGCGGAGCCATCAACGTAGGTCGTGTGCTCTGGGATGACATCGGTAATGGTTACATCGCGAGCAGTGTTGGTGGTGTTGGTGTAAGTTACGGAGTACGTAAGCACCTGACCAGCAGTTACCTTGTTGCCGTCGATGGAGTTACCCTGACCGTCCAGGACATCCTTCTTTGGCTGAGGCAGAACTACCCAAACGCCAATGA
>JABZHP010000175.1 GCA_015258785.1 Atopobium sp. | reverse complement strand
CGGTATTTCCTATGAGTTGATGCGCGTTGACGGTGTTCGTCATGCAGAAGTTCACATGGCAAACGGCTCTCTACTGCTGAGATTTGATCCTTTTAAGAGAGATCAAGTACTTGCAGCTGTTGGTGCTTTTGATGTCTTAAACTTGCCACGAGAAGAAGAGGCTGGCCTTGAAGACTTCTGCGGCTCAATTGAGATGGCTCTTGAGAACAATCGCTTCCAGATGGAGGTTGTGACTACATTCGCCCGTCGTTGGATTATGCGTTCTTTGCCACTGCCTGCAGTTGCTAACTACGCCTATGTTATTCTCCGCGCCATTTGTTGTGGAAGGTGTTAAGCGTCTGTTTAAGAAAGAGCTAACAGTTGAGGTTTTGGACGCAACTGCTATCACCACTTCCATTCTTAGAAATGAATGGGCAGATGCATCTACTGTCATGTTTTTGCTTGAGCTCTCCGCAACTATGGAGAATCACGTTGCTAGCCGAGCTCGTCTTGCACTCCGTGACGGTCTGATTACTCGTTCTGAGAACGTTTGGGCTCGTATTGATGGTAAGGACGTTATGATTGCTCTTTCTGAGGTTGAGAAGGGCATGATTTTGCATCAGCGTGCTGGCGGTGTTCTTCCTGTTGATGGCAAAGTTGTTGAAGGTATTGGCCAGATGAACGAAGCCGCCATGACA
>JABZHP010000174.1 GCA_015258785.1 Atopobium sp. | reverse complement strand
CATTTGATCAACTTACCAATAAAGGTACCGTACCAACCATGATTAGGTATAACGATCTCAAGTTTAAGAATTTTGAAATAACTCGAGAGGTCAATAAAGTTCTTATCGATACAGATAAGCTGTATATGAATCTGTATGCTATCGCTCAGGTACCGGGAAGCTCTCAAGAAGGTTACGTATTTGAGATTATCAATAAGTGTCCTGAGTCATTTTACGGAGAGTTCTCTCTTGGAGATCTACATGGTCCTCTGAAAGCCTTTGGTCAAGCCTCCTTACAACCTGGTGAGAAGTTCTATTTGTTCGTTCCTAATGTCTCGCAAACACCAGGATCTCTTGTGGCACTTTCTAATCCAAAAGCTACGGTTGATACTATTTACAATGACCCAATAACTAGCGTACTTACTCAGCAAAGGCAGAGATTAGAACTTGATCTAAATATCCCTCCTAAGTCTGAGTAGCAAAAGAACGCATATCTTCAGATTGATCACTACCATTGAAAGGACACTTGATGAAAAAACATAAAATACTGCCAGTTGTTGCGCTTGTCTTGGCGCTCTCTGCTGGTGTTATGTTTACAGCTTGCACTCCTAACATTGGTGGGCCTTCGGCTGAAGAGATTGCAGCTCAGAAGGAAGCAGAAGAGAAGAAAGCTGCTCTTGCTCCGTTTGTGGGCGTTTGGGAAGCA
>JABZHP010000173.1 GCA_015258785.1 Atopobium sp. | reverse complement strand
GAGAAGATGTCCACCGCTATCCAGAAGCTTTCCGCTGAGGACCCCACCTTCACCGTTTCGCTGAACGAAGAAACCGGTCAGACCGAAATTGGTGGTATGGGTGAGCTGCACCTGGACATCATCGTTGACCGTATGAAGCGCGAGTTCAAGGTTGAGGCTAACGTTGGTAAGCCTCAGGTTGCTTACCGCGAGACCATCAAGAAGGCCGTCGAGAAGGTCGACTACACCCACAAGAAGCAGACCGGTGGTTCCGGTCAGTTCGCAAAGGTGCAGGTCTCCTTCGAGCCCCTGCCCCTGGATGGCGAAGAGCTGTACCTGTTCGAGGACAAGGTCACCGGTGGCCGCGTTCCTCGCGAGTACATCCCCTCGGTCGACGCTGGTATCCAGGACGCTATGAAGTTCGGTGTCCTCGCTGGCTACCCGATGGTGGGCGTGAAGGCAACCCTGATCGACGGTGCTTACCACGACGTCGACTCCTCCGAAATGGCGTTCAAGATCGCTGGTTCGATGGTCTTCAAGGAAGGCGCTAAGCGCGCTAACCCGGTCCTGCTCGAGCCGCTGATGGACGTTGAGGTTCGTACCCCCGAGGAGTACATGGGCGACGTTATCGGCGACCTGAACTCCCGCCGTGGCCAGGTTCGTTCCATGGAGGACGCATCCGGCGTTAAGATCATCAAGGCTATTGTGCCCCTGACCGAAATGTTCGGTTACATTGGCGACCTGCGTGGCAAGACCCAGGGT
>JABZHP010000172.1 GCA_015258785.1 Atopobium sp. | reverse complement strand
CTATAAGGAGGGTGCGTCATGGATGACAAACTTGTTCGTCTCATAACGTGCTTGGCAAAACAGGAAGATGTTTCTACATCAACGCTGTCTGAGTCCTTATGCGTCTCCGAGCGCACCGTGCGCGCATATATTAAGCGTGCAAAAGAATTACTCTCAGGTATTGCTGAAATTACAACAATAAAAGGTCAGGGCTATCATCTTGAGGTTCTTAATCCTGAGCTCTTGGATTGTTGGCTTAATAAAGAAGATCAGCTACCTCAGACTTCTAATGAACGCGTGGCATATATATTGGACGATCTGCTTAATCGAAGCGATTGGGTTACGGTAGACGAGTTATCAGAGATTCTTTATGTCTCTCGTAAGACTATCTCAGCTGATTTAAAACAAGCTGAGGAGTTTCTCGCCAGATTTGACCTGCGCATAATGCGAAAATCGCATCATGGAATTCAGATTGAAGGTACTGAATTTAATAAGCGGCTCTGCCTGGCAAGTCTAGTAACAAACGAAGAATATTCGGGTAGTTGTCACGCCACGGTAGAAAATAATGAACTTATTGCTGATGTAACAAAGCTGGTAGTTGCGTGCATTGAATATCATGGCGTTAGCTTGAATGATTTTGCTATTAGAAATCTTGTCATCCATATTGTTGTTGCAATTAATCGTATTAAACAGAGTCACGTCTCAAAAAGTGGTGTAAGGCTATTTCCTTACTGCCTTCTAACCTACATTATGCCACCTCTTTACAAG
>JABZHP010000171.1 GCA_015258785.1 Atopobium sp. | reverse complement strand
AGCTCTGCCGCAACAATTCCCTAAAACATATCTTGATTCAAACGGAAATATTGCCACACGCACAAAAATGGACCTTCAGAGTGCCGCAACGTCATATAATCTACGTCTTGGTCTTCTCATTACTGCAAGTGCATTTAGAAGCTCTCAAAAAATCAAAGAGGTATGGATTTCTGGCATTTGTGACACCATCAAGCTACACGCCTGTCTCTTCTCGTTCCATATAACAAGAGATGCATTTGAATCGTCATATATTACTGAAACTACAAATCCGCTAGACGTGTATAAGCAATGGAATGCTCATATTAACGAGAAGGACGGCATTCTTTATGCTGTTCACCCCCTATTTACATTGGACGATGAAATTTTTTGCCCTCCAAGTCGCTATGATTTTGTAGAATCATCTCAAAAACGCCTTGATAGCGTTACTGCGCATGCGTTGGGAACTAAAGATGTTTCAGGCCTCTCTATTGATGAAAGTCAGGCTCGAGAAGAAATTATCACAAAAATTCTAAGACATCTTTCTTCTTCAACAGAACAAAATGTCCGCACGGTATTATCGTATACTGATAAATCTCCTGATCAAACGGTAAGAGCAGCTGGAGAACGTATAGTTTCTCGCTTTATTAAAGGAACACTGGCAGAAGACGATTTTGAAGCCATTACAGAAGAATTTGTTGACGGTGGAGTACTTTCACTAGCTGTTGCAAAAGCACAGCGTCTTATCAACGAGAAAAAATACTTTGAGGCAGAGAATACTCTTACTGACGCGTTAGAAACCATTGATGGTAATCGTATCTATGCAGATACATCA
>JABZHP010000170.1 GCA_015258785.1 Atopobium sp. | reverse complement strand
CTTCAAACGGTGTTCATTTAAAGGGCGGATCGTACACAGTTGTTGGTTTTGTAAATGCGCCAACATATCCGTATGTCAGCAATTTTGGCACCACATCGTTAGGCAATGGCATTGTGCAGCAGTTTGTGTATGTCACTGAAGATGCTTTTGCAGATGATGATCCTTATACCGAAGTGTATTTGACGGTTCAAGATGCTACCAGGTATAAAAGCGGCTCATCTGCGTATCAGAGCGCTGTTGATAGCGTTGCAGAACGCATTACACAGATGAATCCGTCGCTTGCTGCGCTTCGTTTGCAAGAGCTCAAAGATGACGCGCAAGCACAGGTTGATGAGGCTCGTCAAAAGCTGGAGCAATCAAGGCAGGAAGCCGCAGATAAACTAGGGGATGCTCAAAAGAAGCTTGATGACGCGGAAGCGCAGATTTCCGCTCAACAGCAAAAACTGGCTGATGGTCAGCGTCAATATGATGCAGGACGTCAGCAGCTTACAGCTTCGCGCTACCGTGCTGAGCAGCAATTTGCTCAAGCGGAAGCTCAGATTGCAGCTTCAGAGGCTCAGATAGCCCAGGGAACAGCTGAGCTTAGTGCGGGAGAGGCTCAGTATCAAGCTGGCCTTGCTGCTTTCAATGCAGGACAAGCAACGTTTGCGCAGCAAAAGAGTGCGTTTGAAGCGGGTAGAGATGCGTTTCTTGCAGGACTTGCTGCGCAAGGAATTACGGCTTCTACACTTGAAGAAGCACAGCAACAGCTCAGTGCTTTAGGTCTACCAACCTCGCAAGTAGACGCTCTTCTCGCCACACAGGCGCAGATTAGCACTGCAGAGGCAGAG
>JABZHP010000016.1 GCA_015258785.1 Atopobium sp. | reverse complement strand
CCTAATGAAGATAATCTGCACGTTTAAGGTATTTTCAGCGTAATGTATACGTCTTTTTAACAGATTATCTGACATAGGTGTGTTTTGAACTGCCTCCTATTTCTCGTGTCTAAGAAATGGGAGGCAGTTCAATTATGTAGGTCTATTTTGAAGGTTTTGGCTTAGTTTTGACTAGCAACCAGTAACAAGCGTGAGCGTTGCTTCTCCAGAAGCATTTGCTGTGCTTACGTCAACATCAATGACGCCTGGTAGATTGCTCGCAATTTCTACAATTTGAGACACGCTAACTTCTTTAGAAAGTTTTCCGTTTACGCGTTGCTCAAAGAGGGCGCCTGCAAGTACACCACGCATATGTTTTGCGTTATGCGATACAACACTGCGCTTTCCCGTACCAGGATCTTCTCGCTGTACGACAACTTGCAGCAGCTCGCTAGGGTGCTTTGCCGAAGGCGTCCACATCTTTCTGTATTCACCCGAGCGACAATCTACAACTATTTGATCTTTTAGAGCAGCGTTTAACAGGGGATTAAGCTGCTTTTTCCAGTAAGTTGCAACGGTACCAACGGTGGGCAGCTTGATTGAGGCAGACAGTCTATAGTTGGGGAGAAGATCGTGCGGTCTTACAACACCCCAAAGACCAGAGAAAATCATGATTTCTGAGTTGAGGATATCTGCTGGTAATGTGGCCGTTTTCTGCGTGTTTTCTATCGTGACGTTTTCAAGTGTTTGATTGAATTTTGCAGCCTCAAAAAGTACGCCAGTATAGAGATTGAGCGCGGTTGTGGTTGGAGCTTCATAGACGTCTAGGTTGTCGGCAATGTCACCGACGGTATTAGGACCAATTTTAAGCACCTGAGCTGCGTCTGCATCAGAACATACCTGTTGTAGATCTTTGATAAGTTCTTCTCGACAGGTAATGAGTTCAGAACCAAACAAAAGCGATGAGAGATCAAGAGAAGGCCCCGAGGTGGGGGCGGTTTTTCCTGACGATGGTGGAAGCAAAATAATCATGAAAATCCTTTTGATGAGGGATTTTTAGTTGTTGTTTAGTTTGATTCTAATTTATGTCCGGTGTGCGTGGTAACTTTAGAAGTAAGAAAAATCGGAGAGGTGACGTATGGGCTTGCTTCTGTACAAACAACAAACAGGTGCTTTCTTATCAAACTCTATTCAAGAGCAGCTAAGGGCTTCACGTGAGAGGTGGGGGTCTGTTCAGCTTATAGTGCCTTCTTCCGATACTGTGTTGTTAGTTAAGAGACAGCTTGGAGCCATCCAAGAGCTCTCTGTTGGCGTGAATGTTTCAACTTTTGATGAGTGGATGCGCGATCAATGGAAGCTGTATGGAAGCTCAGATCGTCTGCTTTCAAATACGCTTCGCAAGGTTTTTTTCCAGCAGATTCTGGATGGAATGTCTGCTGATGAGCTAGGCACTTTAACTACGAGCAAGGGTACCGTGGAGCTTCTGTCTAAGCTTGCTCCAGAGTATCTTACGGAGCTTGATCAAATTGTAGACTCCGGTCAACTTTCTGCCGGTCAGATGAGTGCATGTAAGGTGCTAGAGCGCTACAAGATGCTGCTTGAAGAAAAGTCTTACGTTGAGATGTGCCAGTGTCTGGATTATCTGCTGCAGTCCATTCCAGCGCAGGGACCTGCACTGATCTTCTCGCGAGTTGAAGATCTTTCGGAGGTGCGTCTTAAGTTTGTGCGCAGGCTGTCGCAGAAGCGGGACGTGACGTTTTCTCTCTACGTATCCGAAGGACCTGCAGGTTATGCAGCAGAGCAGCAGCTTGAGTTGGTTGGCGGCCCGGGATGCGATTGTCGTGTGGATGCGGAGCCGGCGCCAGCCGCAAAAAGTCAGGAGCTCAACGATCTTCTCGCCAGGGTGTTCAGGGCCAAGGAAGGTAATGAGGTTACGCCGAGCGGTGCAGTAACGTTTTTGTCGCCGCTGGGTCAGCATGCCGAGGCAGAGTCTATCAGCAGATATATCTCTCAGCGCGTTGAATCTGGTAGCAAGAGTTTTGCGGTATACACCTCAAATTCGCAAAAGGTTTGGGATGCGCTTTCGCAAAAGCTTGCAGCTAAGGGGATTGCTGCTCACTACAAGCGTTCGGTGCGCATTCAGGATTCGCTTGCAGGACGTGCGTTTGCTAGTCTGATTGATGCGTATGTCACGCTCAGTGAACGTGCAGAACTCGAGAAAAACATTGACTACCAGGCATCTGACCATCAGATGGGGGATATGTCGTGGTGGCCTCCACGTACTCTTACGGACTATCTGATTTCACCTATTTCAGGCATAAGCGTTGAGCGCGCGTGGATGCTGGATAAAAGCTGGCGCGGTAATAGAACGCTGTATGCCACCAGAGTGCTTGAGACGCTTTCTAAGGCGGCTATGAGCTCGCGACTGTGTGCAGAGACCATTAAGAGTCTTGAGCTGGGCAGAATTGGTTCTGCAGCTCAGCGCATAATCGAATACCTAGCTACAGAAACATCTGATGAGCAGGCAGAGGTTGTTCCATTTGAAGAAATATCTCTTCAAAACCAAGAGTCGCTTAAGGTGATGAACAAGATTGTTTCTTCTGCACAGGAGCTGCATGAGGCAGGATTAAAGCTCACTCCTCAGACACTCAAATCTTTTATTGAGCTTTGCAAAGACCAGACGGTCATGATGCCTGTTTCTAATGGTATCCAGTCTGATATTCAGGTGCTGATAGCTCCTGTAAGCCAAGCTCATTCTTTTGAGCCACATTCTTTTGATACCGTCATTTTCCAGGGCATGGATACCTTGAATTTTGGCGTTAAAGCATCTGATGGCGCACTTCAAGAGTTTGTTCGCCATGCGAGTAAAACGCCTAAAGTGTCAGAGTTTGCACGGTATCAAAGAGATTTCTATGCGGCACTTATAACCGCTTCTACCAGCGTTGCATTTGAGAAGGTGGAACAAAAAGATGTCTTTAACGCAGTAGCTCTCAGTGAGGTTAAAGCATGCTATCCCAAAGACTATGCAAAGAAGACAGGGGTTGCACGCGGAGAAGAAGAGGTGCTGGTAAACCTGTTGCCTCAAGCTACTGACCCAGAACGTGTTGCTGAACTCCCAACAATCGAGTCTGGTGAGATTGACCCTAAACTCAAAAACATTGTGGTACTTCCACGTCATTTGACCAGGGAGACCCTTGAGCAGGAATTACAGGGTCTTATAGAGGTCTCGCGAGAAGGGCTACCGCTTCTTTCCGCTTCTCAGATTGAGACGTATCTCGAGTGTCCCTACAAATGGTTCACGCAACGTCGCATCAAGATTTCTCAGGTAGACACTGAGTTTGCTCCAATGCAGATGGGTACCTTTATCCATCGTGTGCTAGAGCTAACACACGCAACACTTTTAGCAGAAGCACTTGGTTGCGATGTGGCTGATGTTGATTCAGCGGTTGAATCTGTGCTTTTACAAGACATTGCTGGCTCTAGAATTACATCTGACAACTTAGACCACGCAAAGCAGGTGCTAGATACCTGTTTTTCTCAGGTGTGGGATGAGCAGTTCAACAACATTAACCGAGCATCTTCAAATGAGCTTATTCCGCATAGCATTCAAGAAAGAAAACAGGTTGAGAATATACGAGAAAATCTCAAGGATCTTCTCGAGTTTGAAGCTTCGCACTTTATTGGCTATCAGCCTAGGTTCTTTGAGCTTCGTTTTGGTAGAGAAGAAAACGTTGTTGAGTATGCAGGAGCTCAATTTACAGGCTCGATTGACCGCGTAGATGTAAACGCTCATGGTCAGGCACTTATTATTGACTATAAACATAAGGGCACAAATGATCTGAAAGCTTATTCAGCAAAGTTAAGTCTGGACAGTGAGCTCTCAAAAGAGATTCTGCCAAGGCATGTACAGTCTGCAATATATGCTCAGATTATGAGAAAACAGCTCACCAAGTATAAGCTTGAGCCAGTTGCTGCAATTTATCTGGGCACCAAAGAGCAAAAGGATAAGCCTTCATTTGCTCTTGCAGGCATGGCAACGGAAGCGGCAACAGAACATATTTGGAACATACATCCGGAAGATAAAAAGCTCAGGGACCAGGCAGTTATGGTTGTGTCTCAAAACTCAGCGGAGTTTGCAGACTACTTGGACGCTTGGGAGAGTTTAATTGCTCAGAAGGTTCAAGCCATGCTTTCTGGAGATGTCCGAGCCAATCCTTGCGATAAGGATGCATGTAAGTATTGTCCAGTAAAACTGTGCGACAAGAGGAGGTAAGCTACTATGGCTGATACACGTTATACGCCCGGTCAAGAGAAGACCATCAAGACGCTTGATAAGCCTCTTTTTGTTGCAGCAGGTGCTGGTTCAGGAAAAACTTTTACGCTTACACAGAGAATTGTGTGGGCTTTAAAAGAAGGCTCGGGAGCCGACGGAAAGCCGTACCTGAGTAGTCTTGACCAGGCATTGATTATTACGTTTACCAATGCTGCAGCTACAGAAATTAAGGAGCGCGTTAGGGAAGCTCTAGAAAAAGAAGGTCTGCATAGCGCTGCGTTGCAGGTTGATGATGCGTGGATTAGTACTATCCACGGTATGTGCAGCAGAATCTTAAAGATTCATGCACTAGATTTGGGTCTTGATCCTGAGTTTGAAATCATTGACGACATGACCAGAAATCAGCTGGTCAATATATCTATTGAAGAAGTACTCAGAGAGCTTTCTCAAGATGAAAGCTATGCTGAGTTTCTCTCAACCTATGCAGGGAACAGGGATGCACTGAAGTCTCGTATTGAAACGCTGATTTCATATGCTCAGTCATCTCCTGTAGGAATGGATGCTATTTCGTTTGTAGGGGATAGTTCTGACCTGGAAGTTCTGAAAGCAGAACTTGAGAGTCTCTACGGTGCGCTTGAGGAGCTAAAGGCTGCAATTGCCGAAAAGAAACCAGATGAAGCAGATCAGCTACAGAGTGTTCAATCTGAGCTCTCCAACAAATTGCAGCAACACTTGGTTCTCTCGCTCACTGATTTTGACCAGGCGTTTTGGGAGACTCTGGGAAAAGCCGTTAAGGCCGTCCGTTCCACAAAAGAAATAAAAAATGTAAAAGATGAAGCTGCGTACCAGCTTAAAGTTTGTAGCTCTTTATTTGGACTTATTCAGGACATGTCTGAGGGTCAGTGTCTGAAAGATGTTACTGAGCAGGTCTACAAGCTTTTTAAACAGAAGAAACTTGCTGCTGGCGGCCTTGATAACGATGACCTTTTACATCTAACGGCAAAGGTATTCGAAGAGCATCCAGAGATTGCAGCTGTTTACACGGATAAATTCAAGCTTGTAATGGTTGACGAGTTCCAAGATACGGACCAGCAACAGGTGCAGATGATTAAGAGTCTCTCAGGTAAAGATGCTCAATATCTCACCACAGTTGGTGATGCGCAGCAGTCAATCTATCGATTCCGCGGTGCCGACGTTGATGTGTTCTTTAGACGTCAAGCAGAGGTTTCAGAAGATTTGCAACCCCGTCTTGTAGATAATTTCCGCAGCCACAACGAAATTCTGCGATTTGTTGCAAAGGTTTGTAGCGCTGATGGCATGATACCTAACTTTATGGATCTGTCCGCTGGGCGAGAAGAACCTGCAACTCCGTTCATTGCTCATTCGCCTCGCGTATATTTTGAAGTCACAAAATTTGAAAAGTCAGGAAATTCTAAGCCAGGCGATGACGTCACAAGAAGCCAGCTTGTTGCGTATCAACTTGCAGACAGAATCAACACGCTTATGCAGGATGAGAAGATCCAAGCAAAAGATGTTGCAATTTTGATGAAATCAGTTAAAAAGGCACAGCCCTATATTGAGGCACTTCGTACCTTTGGAATTGAAAGCGTGGTTTCTGGAGCTTCAACGTTTGGTGAGCAGCCTGAGGTTCAGCTGATTGGTAGTCTTTTACAGGCACTCGCAAATATGTACGATTCATACGAGGGACTGTTTCCTGTACTCTCGAGTGAGATTTTTAGTCTTGATGCATCTGACCTGCTTCTCTTGGGCACTAATTTTGGAGAAAATGGTCAGAGGATTACCAATAGAGATATTACAGAGTCAGTGGTAACTGACGTATGTAATCCACCTTTTGAGATAAGTCCAAAGCTCAAAAATGCTTTAGAGGTGTTGAGTAACGCTCGTAGCTCTCTTTCAAACAAGAGAGTTTCAGACGTCATTAAAAAGGTAGTTCTTGATGCCGGATGGATTTCTCGCCTTCAAAAGATGGGAAATGAGGGACAGTCAAAGATTGCAAATATCTTTGCAGCTCTTGAACAAATTGATAGCTTGCAAAAGGAACTAAGCATTGGCGTAGCTTCAGTCGCAAAAGCGTTTAGTCAATGGTGTAACACGGCTAAAGAGTCGCCAAAGGTGCTTCACTGCAGTACTCAAAATGCGGTCACCTTTATGACCATTCATGCTTCTAAGGGATTGGAATTTCCTGTTGTTGCTGTTGTAGGAGCTGTATCTGGCCCTAAGGCAGGCGCTGGTGGTGAACCATTTCTGCATGTTAGAAAAGACGATTCATATCAGATTGCATTTTCAAGCAGTTCTAAAAAACTTAATGAATTGTATGACGGCAGTCATGAGGTTCCTACAAGCCTTGATGAGTGTAAGAACCTTCTTGAGTGGAGAATGTTCCTAGAAACACAAGAGAATGAGTTTGAAGAGCAGGAACAGAATCGCCGTCTGTATGTTGCTTTGACGCGAGCTCGCGAAGCAGTAATTCTGACTTCAACCATCGATCTCACTAAAGAGGGAATTAGTCCTCGTTATACACGCAAGATTACAAACGCCTTGTTTAAAGAGCCGCCACTTTCTGCTGGTGAGCATCAGTTTGAATATGGTGGAGATCTTGCTGGTTGTATGCGTGTTGTTCAGGGTTCCGGCAAGAAGGATGAGCCAATTCAGGTTGAAGGTTTAGAGTTGGTTGAACCTTTTGATCGCAAGCCAAGTGAAAAGGAAAACTCTCAAGCTGTTGAAACGTTTGACCTCTATGAGAAGATAAGACTAAGTGTTACCTCAGAAACTACTTATGACCAGCGAAAAGGTTTCTTTAGTTACTCATCAGCTCACCAACAAATGGCAGAGAACTTTAAGGGAGAGAATGACCTTCAAC
This sequence comes from Atopobium sp., assembly GCA_015258785.1. GTDB lineage: Bacteria > Actinomycetota > Coriobacteriia > Coriobacteriales > Atopobiaceae > Lancefieldella. The sequence continues at coordinate 12,656 of JABZHP010000016.1, read as the reverse complement.
CAGTAGCTGAGACTTCCGTTGTTTTGCCTGGTACGTTAGCTGATGATGGAGTAGACCCAACCAACCTAGGCTCAGCCTTCCACGAGCTTGCTCAGATTATGGTTGAGACTCAGTCTAAGGTTGATGAAAAAACTATCGAAAGACAATGCTTTAAGAATAGCGTTCCTCAGCGTGCGGTATCACGAGTCAAACAAGCAATTGAATTGTGGAGCAACTCTGCAATTAGACAAGAAGCATTAGCTCATGAGGTGGTTATTGCGGAGTCTCCCTTTACGCTGCAGGTTGATTCTGAATATGGGAACTATGTAGAAGGAGCTATCGATCTTCTCGCTTATAATAAGGGAAGCAAAGATGTGCTGGTAGTTGACTATAAAACAGGCGATAAAGGCCTTAGTGCAACTCAGATTTATGAGCATCATCAGATGCAAGCAAACTTCTATGCCTACGTCTTGATGCAACGCGGATTCACTAAGGTTGAGTGTGCATTTGTTTGTGTTGAGGTTGAAGAAGCTGGTCAGCCACACGTTGCTCGTTACACGTTTGATGTAAACCATCAACCACGGCTTTAAGGAGGCAAGAACGTGCCTTTTGCACATGTTGTTTTAGACATACCAACTCGTGCTCTTTCTGGCACGTTTGACTACGCCATTCCAGAATCTTTGGAAGAGACTGCGGTTGTAGGAACAACAGTCTTGGTGCCGTTTTCTCACAGGCAGGTTGTTGGCTACATTGTGGGTGTCTCAGACCGTGTGTCTTTAGGTTTAGATGTTTCTCGCGTCCTTCCAATAACACAAGTCCTGGCAGATTCAGCGTTTGATGAGCAGTCTGCACAGGTAGCAGAATGGATGAGCAAAGAATACGCCTGTAGTTATGCAGACGCATTGCATCCTTTTTTAGCACCTGGCCAAAAGGTTAAAGTCACCAGAAAAGATACAGAATCACCCTGGCAGCTTGTTTGTGAGAAGTCCGGTCCTGTTGACGAACGCTGGGTCGAGTTGACAGAAAAGGCAGCTAACTTTACGCCTGCGGCAAATGCAAGCAAGCAGCGATCGGTGCTTGAGGCTCTGGCGCAAGGCGCCATGAGGTTATCCGAGCTTTCGGCCACAATCCCAGGAGCTCGCAGTGCAGTAACTGCGCTGCAGAAAAAGGGCATCGTTGAGGTTCGTACCCAGCGCCAGATTCGTGGAAGCCAGGAGGGTCTGGGAACCACGCTTTCAAGTGGCGTAGCGCCTCGTCCTCAGCAACTTACTGAGGGCCAAGAGTCTGCTCTTGCAGCAATCGAGGCTGCACAAACTGCTGCTCAGGGCGATGTTGTGCTTATTGATGGTGTAACAGGCTCAGGTAAAACCGAGGTGTACCTCTCTGCTATTGAGAAGACCTTAGTAGCCGGCAAGGGTGCTGTGGTGCTTGTCCCTGAGATTTCTCTTACGGCACAAACAGTTGGCCGATTCCGTTCGCGTTTTGGAGAGCAAGTAGCCGTTCTTCACTCAAAGCTTTCGCTTGGCGAGCGCTTTGACCAGTGGGATTTAATCAGACAGGGTAGAGCCCGCGTGGTAGTAGGTGCACGATCTGCTCTGTTTGCGCCCATCCAAAACCCTGGACTGTACATCATTGACGAGGAACACGAGGCTTCATACAAGCAAGATTCGCTCCCACGCTATCACGCAAGAGAAGTCGCTGCTCAGATGGCGCGCTTGCGTGGAGCCGCGCTGGTGCTTGGCTCTGCAACACCTTCGCTTGAGAGCTTATATCGAACAGCTCAAGGTAGCTGGCGTGGCACTAACTGGGCGCGCGTTGCCATGACCGAGAGGCCCGGCGTGGCAGTGCTTCCGCAGGTCCAGGTAGTTGATATGGCTTCCCAGTTCAAAAACGGGGGTAGATCGGTCTTCTCGTCAGCCCTTGCTCTTGCGCTGCAAGAAACAACAGAGCGTGGCGAGAAAAGCGTTCTGCTCCTTAATCGTCGCGGATTTGCAAACTTTTTGATGTGTCGTGAGTGTGGTTGTGTGCCCGAGTGTCCGCATTGCTCGACGTCTCTCACGTATCATGAGCGCACGCATTCTCTGGTTTGTCACAGTTGTGGCAGACAGTGGTCTCAGCATGCGTATCCTAACCCTTCCAGCAAATGTCCAAACTGCGGCAGCCGTTATATGGGTGCATATGGTGTGGGAACACAGCGTGTAGAAGATGAGCTCAAACTTTTGCTTGGCAGCGATGCGCCAATTATTCGTATGGATGCCGATACCACGGCTAAAAAGGGCGAACATCAGCGTCTTCTTGAGCTTTTTGATGCAACCCCTGGAGCGGTGCTTATTGGTACGCAGATGATTGCAAAGGGCCTGGATTTTCCTGATGTCACCTTGGTTGGTGTTATCAACGCCGATACTATGCTTAAGCTGCCAGATTTTAGAGCAGCTGAGAGAACATTTGACTTGCTGGAGCAGGTTGCTGGTCGTGCAGGCAGGGGAGAAAAACCAGGTAAGGTAATCATTCAGTCGTACTGGTCAACACATCCTGCTATTGCTTCTGTAATTACACATGACAGACGTCCGTTTCTTGACGCTGAGCTTAAAGAAAGAAGGGAAGGAGCTTACCCGCCCTTCTCGCGCTTGTCTAATGTGCTTTTCTGGGGAGCTTCAGAAAAAGAAGTTCGTCGCGTAGCGGACCAGATGGCAGAGGCGCTGCATACAAAGTTAGACGCGCAAACAGGATGGGAGATTTTGGGTCCTGCTGATTGTGTAAAAGCTAAGGTAAAAGATAAGTATCGCAGACACATTTTAGTAAAATCTCCCGTGGATGCTCAGGTGGGAGAAATTCTTTCTGAGTGTGCTGCTTCACTTGATAAAAGAGTGGGTATCAACATGACATTAGATGTTGATGCTTACGACATGATGTAAGGATAGTTATGAGCTCTGAAGCTGATGATATGGTGCTTTGGCCAGACCCTCGTCTGAGCCAAAAGTGTGAAGAAATTGACGATATTAACGACGATGTCCGTAAGATGGCCGAGCATATGCTCAAGGTTATGTACGCTACCGACGGCGTTGGTCTGGCTGGACCTCAGGTTGGCTACATGAAGCGCATGGTAGTCATCGACGTTGACTACCCTAATGGCCAAGAGAACCCTTTTGTGCTCATTAATCCAGAGATTAAAGTTGCAGATGGTGAGCCTCGTGTATATGAAGAGGGCTGCCTTTCGTTCCCAGGCATTACCGTTCCTGTTACACGCCCAAGCCACGTTGTCGTTCACGCATATAACCTCGATGGCGATCTTATGCGCTATGAAGCAGAAGGAGACCTTCTCGCCGTTTGTCTGCAGCATGAGATTGACCACATCAACGGCGTAACCATGCCAGATCACCTGGGACCAGGTGCTCGTATGGAGACGCTGCAGGAGTACAAAGAGGCGCTAGCTTCTGGCGCTCGTCCTGGTCAAACAGACTATTAGGAGTTGACATGCGCGTAGTCTTTATGGGAACTCCAGATTTTGCTGTTCCATCGCTCAAAAAACTTGCTCATGATCACCAGGTTGCTTTGGTTATTACAAGGCCAGATGCTGTTCGTGGTCGTGGTAAAACGCTTGAGCCGTCTCCCGTAAAAGAATGCGCACAAGAACTTGGATTGCCTGTTCTTGAGGCAAATCGCATGTCTCCAGAAGTAATTTCTGCTATGCGTGAAGCACAACCAGAAGCGCTCTGCGTGGTTGCTTTTGGCTGCATTTTGCCAGATGAGGTAATCTCTCTTGCGCCTTACGGTGCTCTGAACGTTCACGCATCACTGCTACCTCGCTGGCGAGGAGCTGCTCCAATTCAGCGCGCAATCCTTGCAGGTGATGCTGTTGCTGGCGTTTCTATCATGAAAATTGCACACGAGCTTGATGCGGGAGACTGGTGCAAGCAAGCATCGTGTGAGGTTGGCTCCAAAAATACTGAGCAGCTCACTGATGCTCTAGCACATTTGGGTGCTGACGCACTGTCTGAGGCTCTTTCTGAGCTCAAGGAAGGCTCTCTTGAGTGGCATGCACAGGATGAGCGAGAAGTAACGTTTGCTCCTAAAGTTACCAAGCAAGAAATGAAGCTTGCTCCAGAAGATTCAGCCCAGGTAAATGCGTTGAGGGTTCAAGCCTCGTCTGATACAGCTCCTGCTCGCGTGTCTGTTGGTGGTAGGTCTTTGCGTGTTCTCTCCGCTCAGGTAGCACCAAGTGAAGCCTCTGTTGCCCAAGGTCAGGTTGCTGTTCAAGATCATAGGTTGTTCCTTGGCTGTGCTGAAGGAACTCTTGAGCTTCTTGAGGTGCGTCCAGATGGCAAGCGCTCTATGGATGCTAAATCATTTGCCGCAGGACTTCAGAAGTCCCAGATGACCTGGCAGATGCTTCAATAATGGCCACCTTAACTCCTGCTCGAAGAGTGGCCTATCAGGCATTTTTTGAGTGCAGACGCAATAATCTACGTATTCGTGATTACTTACGAGAGTCAAAAGATTTCTCAGAGCTTTCTGTACAAGATAAAGCTTTTGCTACTCGTCTTGCACTGGGAGCAACGCTCACCAAAGGCAAACTTGATGAGGCTCTAAAGAATCATCTTAAGTCAGGTATTCATCTAGAGCCAAAGGTACAGGACGCTCTCCGCATTGCTGTATTTGAGGTTTTATATTTAGAGACTAGACGTGACGCCGCCATTAGCCAAGGTGTTGAGCTGGTCAAGTCTATCTCAAAGCGTTCTTCTGGTCTTGCAAATGCTGTGCTTAGAAAAATTTCTGAAAAAGAAGCTCAGCTTACGCGTGCAAAGAATCCCAAAACACCTTCAGAGCTTTCATGGGCGTCAGGCATTCCTGAGTGGATTTGCTTGGAGATTATTGAGTCACTGGGAGAATCTGCTGCTCAAAAACTCATTCTTAATCTTAAAAACCCAGCTCCTGTGTATGTTCTACAAAGAAACGTATCAGAACAACAATTGCAGAGCAGCTCTTTAGAGTTACAGCAAACAGTTCTGTCAGATGTGTATGAGGTAAATAATCCTGCTCAACTTAACGTTGACGCATATGTAAAGAAAGTTCAGCTTGTTCCTGCAGATTTAGCTTCTCAGCTTGTGGCACTTCTCGCGGCATCTTATGTAGACCAAGATATGCTTGAGGTTGGACAAGGCAGAGGAACCAAATCCTTGTTGCTCTCTCACGCATTTGAGGCGCTTGATAAAGAGAATACCCATATAACCGCTGTTGAACTTGTAAAGGGAAAGTCCCACGTTTCAAAAAGAAGATTGAAAACTGCTGGCCTTTCAGATCAGGTTACATCACTCACGTTTGACGCTACACAGTTTGTGTCACCAGAGGTTCCAGAGGAGCTTAATCAGAGCTTTGACGTGGTGTTTATTGACGCTCCTTGTTCTGGTTTGGGTACGCTTCGTCGTCATCCAGAGATTGCATGGAACCTGTCTTCAGAAAGTCTGTATGACGGAGGAGAGCTTACCGTCTTACAGACCAAACTCTTGCAAAGCTGTAGCAGCCGTGTAGAGGTGGGTGGCTTTTTAGTCTATGCAACGTGCTCACTCTCAAATTCAGAAAATCAACAGGTTGTAGATGATTTTCTTGCAAGTCCAGAAGGCTCGCAGTTTGAGGTGCAAAGCCTTTTTGAGTGTCCCGCACGTGCACGTTTAACACCAGAAGCGCAAGAGTTTCTCGATACGTGCATTACACCAGAGGGATTTTTGCAGACGGCTTTTGCATCTGCTGATTGTGATGCTCACTTTATGGCGGTCCTTAAGCGTAAATAAAAGCTCTTGCTGTGTATCACAACAAGAGCTTCATAGGTGCTGTTGATGAGCGAGCGAAGCATTTAAAACGTCTAGTGTCTTAGAGCGTTGAATTACTTTCCCTTGCTGTCGGTGTTATAAAAACCGCTGCCCTTAAAGACAATGGTTGAGGTGTTGTAAACGCGCTCAGTCTCGTGTCCGCATTTTGGGCACTGAGGAGCTTCAATCTTCAGGCTCATTGGGCGCTCAATCTCAAAGGTATTGTCGCAGTGTGTGCAATGATAGCTATAACGTGCCATGCATCCTCCATGAAAACAATTTATAAACGTGAGATACTTTACCCTACTTAGAGTAGATATTTCACGATTGCAACTAATAAGTTTGTTTACGGAGGCATTATGCAGGTGACCGGTGCAATTTTTGATTGCGATGGAACTCTTGTTGATTCAATGCGCGTTTGGCATAACGTTTTTGGCGCTGTTCTTCCTAAATATGGCAAGACTATTGATTCGGATATTTTTGACCGCGTAGAGGCTGTTTCCCTCATTGGTGGATGTCAGATTTGCGTTGATGAGCTGGATTTGCCTATTACAGCGGAAGCTTTGTATGAAGAGTTCTGCGCGTACGTAACTGATCAGTACCAACATCATGTTTCAATCATTCCCGGTGCAAAGGAGTTCTTACAGGAACTCCACGATGCAGGCATTCCTATGGCCGTTGCTTCGTCAACTCCCGTGCGAGAAGTTCGTGCAGCTCTGGCAGCTCAAGGTATTGAGCACCTCTTTAAAACAGTGGTCTCAACAGAAGATGTGGGGGGAGTGGACAAGGTTGAGCCCGATGTTTATTTTGAGGCTCTTCGTCGTCTTGGCACCGATAAAGCAACTACCTGGGTCTTTGAAGACGCTCCGTTTGGGGCACAGACAGCACAAAATGCGGGCTTTCCTGTGGTAGCGCTCTACAACGACCACGACGGCCGCGACCCCGTCTTTATGCGAGAGCACTCTAACATCTTTGCCCACACCTACGGCGAGCTGTCGCTTCTGCGCCTTCAGGACTACGAGCGCCCTCTGACCGCAGCGCCTTCTGGCGAGAAACCCCTTGAGGTCCTCGTTGTGGGCGGATCCCCAGAGGCGGTTTCGCACACGACGCTGTCTACCTGCGCCCAGAGCGCTGACTACCTGATAGCGGTTGACCACGGCGCAGACGCCTGTCACGCTGCCGGCGTGATTCCACAACTTGCGCTTGGAGACTTTGACTCGGCTGCACCAGAAACTCTGGCTTGGCTCAAAGAGCAGCAGGTACCTTGCATGAAGTTTAATGCGGACAAGTACGATACCGACCTGGCTCTTGCTCTAAAGTCCGCCGAGTACGAGGCAATTCGTAGAAATAGCAAGCTCTCTCTCACGGTTGTCTCCACATCTGGCGGACACCTTGATCACCAGCTTGTAGTGCTTGGCCTTCTCGCTACATGGGCAAAGACGGGCAAGGCAAGTGTTCGAGTTATTGAAAATGACTTTGAGATGCGCTTTTTAGCTGCAGGCCAGGTGGATTCTTGGCAGCTGAGCGCAACTAATGCAGGTAAAAAGATTTCTCTTGTGGCTTTGTCAGAGGAGTGCGAGGTTTCTGAGGCTGGCATGAAGTGGAATCTTGATCACCAGAAGTTCACCTTGCTGGGAGACGACGGTATTTCAAATATCATTGAATCAGACAATGCCTGGATAAGGTGCGAGAAGGGCTGTCTTTTGGTGCAGCTTTGGAACTAAAACGTTCATCGAGTCGCGTTGGGGTTGCGGTTGAGAAACAAAGCCCCAACATGTGACGATAAGCCCTAGCGGGCTATGGTTGGGGTTACCGATAGATAATCGAGCTAAGAAAAAAGGTCGCCGAAGCGACCTTTTTAAGTTTGAGGTAAGACAAGCTAAGTTGCTTAGTTGCGAGCAATCTTGCCGGACTTGAGGCAACGGGAGCAAACATTCATCTTCTTGCGCTGGCCATCGACAACGACAGTAACACGCTGGATGTTTGGCTTAAAGGTGCGGGCCACAGTACGGTGAGAGTGGGAGATGGAGCGACCGGCAACGGCGTGCTTACCGCAGAAATCACAGACCTTCGACATGAGTAAGACCTCCATAGGATAGGCGCCCTCTGCGCCTAAAATTTCCAAATAGCCGAATAAATATAGCACAATATATTGTGTTGTCAAAGTATGAATATAACATTCACAATTAGATAGCTTTTAGACAGCTTTTGAATGTTTTTCATTTATTACACTAAGATTAAATAACAAGAAAAAGATTTGTCAATTGCAAGGTTATCAACTTGTATATATAAGCCGCTTTAATAATAAATGTGCTCTGCGGTATACTAAATAACAATGACTAACCCTGGTTCTTGCGAGAGGAGTTATGTAATGACTACCGCTGTTCCCGGAACACTAAGAGTTTCTAATGATTGCCTTGCTGACCTGGCGGGCTATGCAGCTATGGAATGTTATGGCGTTGTTGGCATGGCAGAGATTGATGAGGCAGCAGGTGTTGCTCGTCTTCTTCCAACATACCGACTTCGTAAGGGTATTGATGTGACCCCAACTCCTAAGGGAGTTCAGGTTGACCTTCACATTGTTGTTGAGCAGGGCGTTAACATGGCGTCTGTTGTCGACAATCTTGAGAGCTCAGTAAAGTTTTTGCTTAAGCAAATTGCAGAGCTTTCATGTGTTGATGTAACTGTACATATCGAGGCCATGCGTAATTCTCGCTAAGCTTTTTGCTTCAAATGAGTAGGAACTGAGGTCTAACGTGATTTCAAATGTCATTCGTACATGCTTCCCTGTAGCAGCCCTTGCCGTTGCAGACAAAGCAGAAGAGATCAACAAGCTCAACGTTTTCCCTGTACCAGATGGAGACACCGGCACTAACATGTCCCTTACCTTGGGCACCGTTGTTCGTGAGGTTCAAGATCTTCCTCAAGATGCAAGCATGCAGGATATTGCAAAGGCAATTACTCACGGCTCTTTGATGGGCGCTCGTGGTAACTCTGGCGTTATTACGTCTCAGATTCTTCGTGGTATTGCTGAGGGTCTGTGCGACGTTAAGAATCCTGAGGCAGTAACTCCAAAGGATATTGCACACGCATTCCGCCGCGGTAAAGAGGTTGCTTTTAAGGCTGTTAGAAAGCCTGTTGAGGGCACTATTCTTACCGTCCTTAAAGACGTTTCTGCTAAGGCAGACTCCCTTGAGAAGTCTCAGCTCACCCCAGTTGAGGTCTTGGACGCCCTGGTTGTTGAGGCATATGAGTCTGTTGCCCGCACTCCTGAGCTTCTTCCCGTTCTTAAAGAGAATGGTGTTGTTGACTCTGGTGCGTTTGGTTTTGCAACCTTCCTTGAGGGCTTTGTAAATGCCGTTACTGGTAAGACTGAGACTACTGACTTCCAGACAACCGTTTCTGTTTCTGATGCTAAGGCTGCTACCAGCGCAAAGGTTGAGATTGAGCTCAACGATGACTGGGAGGGTTCTGAGTATCGCTACTGCAATGAGTTCCTCTTTAAGGCAGATAGTCCTGACTTTGACGAGGATGCAGCTCTGAACTTCCTGGCAACTATGGGTGATTGTGAGCTTCTTGTTGGCGCAAACCCAGACTATAAGATTCACGTTCATTCAAATACTCCTAACAAGGTTCTTGAGTACATGCTTCAGTACGGCCAGATTTTTGAGGTCTTCATTCACAACATGGATCTTGAGGCTAAGGAGCGTACCGAGAAGATCGCTGAAGATAAGAAGGCTGCTACTGCACCTAGAAAAGAACTCGGTTTTGTTGCCGTAACCGCTGGTTCTGGCGCTGCATCAATCTTGAAGTCTCTTGGCGTGGACGTTGTTGTTTCTGGTGGTCAGACTATGAACCCTTCAACTGCAGATATTCTTGCTGCAATTGAAGAGGCCAATGCAGACCAGGTCATTGTTATGCCAAACAACTCCAACATTCGTATGGCAGCAGAGGCTGCTGCAAGCGCATGTGAGGATGTTAAGGTTGCCGTTATTCCAACCAAGTCTGTTCTTCAGGCATTTGCTGCAATGTTTGTTGTTGCAGATGGCGCTCCATTTGAAGAGCTTGTAGAAGAGATGACTGACGCTATCTCTGGCGTTCGCTATGGCGAGGTAACCACCGCAGTCCGCGATTCTTCTGCAGCTGATGGCACTCCTATTCACGATGGTGATGTCATGGGTATCCAGGGCGGCTCCATTGATGTTGTCGGCTCTGATGTCATGAAGGTCACGCTTGACCTTATTGCCAAGATGCAAGAGGAGGAAGAGGGCGACAACCTCACCATTCTTGCAGGTGAAGACTTCTCTGACGAGCAGCTCGATCTTCTCGCCAGCAAGATTGAGGACACCTATCCAGACCTTGAGGTTGACGCTCAGCGCGGCGAGCAGCCACTCTATCCAGTTATCTTCTCTATTGAGTAGGACATGTCTGAGTCCAAGGTAAGCATCGCTCCCGCATCAGAGCGAGTAGCACATACCTGCTCACTTGTTGATAGTGTGACCAGGTTAAGGTATGTCAATGCAAATCGTGCCGAGGCGCTTGAGCGTCTCGGCATTCTGCGTGTACGAGACCTTTTGCTCAATGTTCCTCACCGCTACCTCGATTTTTCTCACCGCGTGCAGATTGCTTTTGCGCAGATAGGTGAGGACGCTACCATTACGGGCCGCGTTGCTTCGGTAAAGACCAAGCGTCCACGTCCTAAAATGGTCATTGTTGAGATTGAGATTGTGGATGATACGGGCGTACTCACAGCTTCGTTTTTTAGGCAGCCTTGGATAGCTGAGCAAATCCACGTTGACGATGAAGTGGCGCTAAGCGGTAAGGTTCTTTTTGCCTACGGTTACCGCCAGATGAAGTCACCGTTTTACGAGGTGCTTAGTACGGCAAAGTCTGACTCAAACGATGAAGCACGCTCCAAAGAGACACCTTCAAAAGCTGCAATTCTTCCTGTTCACCCAGCTACCGAGGGTGTGAGTCCTGCATGGATGCGTCGCATTATGTCAGCGGCTTTGGCGGATACGGGAAGCGTGTGTGATTGGCTGCCCTCAGAGCTTGTCTCCAAGCACCGCCTTATGTCACTCTCATCGGCGCTTCGTGAGGTCCATTTTCCCACAAGCTTGGACGCAGCTGAGCAGGCGCGCCGCCGTCTTGCTTTTGATGAGCTTCTTAGCTTACAGCTTGCCCTTCTGGCCAGGAGAAACTTGGAGCTTGCAGGCCATAAGCCTTTTGAGCACGTTATAGATGGACCTAAAGTTAAGGCTTTGATAGAGGCTTTGCCTTTTGCCCTAACTGACGAGCAGAACCATGCTGCTCAAGAGATTCTTTCTGACATGGCTTCACCACGCATTATGAATCGCTTGCTTTTGGGTGATGTTGGTACTGGTAAAACAGCCGTTGCCGCCGTTGCTTTGGCTGCAGCAGCAGATTCCTCAACTCAGGCAGCTGTGATGGCTCCTACCTCGGTTCTTGCTCAGCAGTACGCTCAAAAAATTGGTCCCTTGCTCTCACTTGCAGGAATCACCTGGGCTCTTATCACCGGATCTACTTCAGAAGAGGAGAGGCAACAGATTGAACTTTGCCTAGCCGACGGTTCTTTGTCCGTTGTCTTTGGTACCACTGCGCTTCTCTCAGATCGCGTGGTATTTAAGCAGCTCACCATTGCTGTTGTTGACGAGCAGCATCGCTTTGGCGTTGATCAAAGAACAGCGTTGCGCAAAAAAGGACAAGGCGTAGACCTTCTCGCCATGAGTGCAACGCCAATTCCGCGTACGCTGGCGCTTTCTTTGTACGGAGACGTTTATACGTCTCACATTACCAAAAGACCAAAGGCAGGCGCTGGCGTTACAACCAAGTTGTGTGTGCCAGAAAACCTTGACCAAGCATACGCCGCTGTCGCCGAAGCTGTTCAAGCGGGTCATCAGGTGTATTTGGTCTGTCCTTTAATTGACCCAAGCGATTCTGAAGAAGAGCTTGAAGATGTTCCTGAGGCCGCTCGCACAAACGGTAAGCTCTATAGCGCAACTCGCGTATACGAGGAGCTTTCAAAGACCGTTTTCAAGGACTTTACCTGCGATCTTTTGACCGGCAGACTGCCTGAGACGCAAAAAGATCAGGTAATGGAAAAGTTCCGCGCAAATAAGACGCAGATTCTGGTCTCCACTACCGTTATTGAAGTTGGCGTTGACGTTCCTAACGCTACGGTCATGATTGTCTTTAACGCTGATCGTTTTGGTTTGGCTACCTTGCACCAGCTCAGAGGCCGTGTTGGTCGAGGAGACTTCCCAGGAACTGTGTATCTTGCAAGCAACGCCAAGCGAGGCTCTACCGCAAGAAAGCGCTTAGCCGCCCTTGAGCAAACCTCTGATGGCGCGCGCTTGGCTGAGCTTGACCTGGAACTTAGGCACGAGGGCGAGACCCTGGGATACCGTCAGTCGGGCGGTACCACACTCAAGATCTCTGACCTTTACGCGGATGCGGATCTGATTGAGGCGGCTCATATAGATGCCCTAGTAATTACTGCTCAGGACCCAAATCTTACCAGCGACGCCTATGCTACGCTGGGAATTGAGGCAAAAGATCGCTTTGGCATCTACTTTGAAGAGCTTGGCTATAAGTAATAACCCGCAGGTAAACTGCAGTACAAGATAGGTTTGGTGGCGAGAAACCCATGAGGATTGTTGGCGGAAAATGGAAAGGTCGTGCAATTGAGGCCCCTGATGGCAAGGGGACTACGCGACCAACCACTGATCGTACGCGTGAGGCTATTGCAAGCTCCATCTTGGCTTCTCGCGGTCTTGACCTCAGTGAGTCTAGAGTGCTTGACGCTTTTGCAGGCTCGGGTGCTATGGGTTTTGAGCTGCTTTCTAGAGG
>JABZHP010000169.1 GCA_015258785.1 Atopobium sp. | reverse complement strand
ACGTTACTGTAGGAATTGCTACTAAAACTAATGCTTTGACGGATCAATTGGTTTCTCACGAACTTCCCGCTCTTGCGCAAGCTTTATCCAGAGGACTTTCGTTTTGTAGTCTTAAGGGGTACGAACATTATCCGTGTTTACACCGCGTTGATAGGTCGGCATTAGAAGAGCTCCCACTTTCTCTTCTTGATCAAGAAGGACGCTCTAGCAAGAGTATTGCTGCCGACATGTTAACGGCAATTGCGGTGGTATACGCTTTTTCCTGTCAGTCTCCTGATGGCGATCTTGACGCGCTTGGTATTAGGTGGCGATCAGTGCCACGAGAGATGCTTACCATTAAAGCGGCAGAATGTTTACGCTCAAAGTGCCCTTATTTTCCTAACGAGTGCTTTGTTCATGGTGTTCGTAAGCGTGCGGCATCTTCTGACGTTGTAGTTACCAATCATTCATTATTGTTAAGAAACGTTGCTGCGGGAGGAAAGATTCTTCCTCCTATCAGACATTGGGTGATTGATGAGGCGCATAGCTTTGAGGCGGAAGCTCGTCATCAGTGGGCGCTTGAAATTTCTGCCAAGGAGATAAAAAATGGCTTTGAACTGCTTGGCGGTAGTAAGTCTGGAGCCTTACATGCAGCAATGATTGGTGTTGCTAATCTGGAGGACTCTACACTTTTAACAGGGCTTCTTACACGTTCAGTAGCCGCAGTTCAGCGTTGTATGGCCGCAATGGGCAATGTGATGGCAAGCATTCATGAGCTTGTTCCTCTGGCAAAAAGTGACGGTGGATATAATTCACTTAAGCTTTGGATTAATGATCAAGTTAGACAAACTGAAGAGTGGAAAGAAGTTCTTGAAACTGCATCAGTCGCA
>JABZHP010000168.1 GCA_015258785.1 Atopobium sp. | reverse complement strand
GTCAGGGATATATTGGCTACGATCTTCAGAATGCGCTTCGTGAAGAGATGCTTAACCGCGGCATTAAGAAAAATGCAGCTACTGTTCTAACGCAAGTTGAAGTTGATAAGAATGATCCAGCATTTAAGAATCCTACCAAGCCCATTGGTTCTTTTATGACAGAAGAAGAAGCTAAAAAGATGGTAGCTGAGCGTGGATATAACGTTGTTGAGGACGCTGGTCGAGGATACCGTCGTGTAGTTGCATCTCCTCAGCCTGTTGCTATTGTTGAGCTTGATACCATTCGTTCACTTATTGAGACGGGCAATGTCGTTATTGCTTGTGGCGGCGGCGGTATTCCAGTATTTATTACTGAAGGCAATCATCTTAAGGGTGCTGCAGCTGTTATTGATAAGGATTTTGCAGCAGCTCGTCTTGCAGAGCAGGTTAATGCAGATGCGCTCATTATTTTAACGGCTGTCGAGAAGGTCGCTATTCATTTTGGTACCCCTGAACAGGAAGACCTCTCTGAGCTTACACCTGAGAGTGCACAAGCTTATATTGAAGCCGGAGAATTTGCTCCAGGTTCTATGTTACCTAAGGTACAGGCTGCTTTGCAGTTTGCACAGTCCGGCGAAGGACGTACATCACTTATTACTTTGCTGGATAAGGCTGCAGATGGAATTGCTGGAAAAACCGGTACTGTAATACGCGGATAGTAGCCGTCTGTAATACTCTATGGGTATTACTTACTGTAATTTAAGAACTAAGGAAGGAGGCCATGCTATGTCACACATTGGGTGTATAGTCATGGCCTCCGGTGCTTCTACTCGCTTTGGATTCAATAAGCTTATGGCATCGTTTATGGGCAAGCCACTGATTCAACATGTT
>JABZHP010000167.1 GCA_015258785.1 Atopobium sp. | reverse complement strand
AACATGGTGTCGCCACCGTACTCTTCGGGGATCAGACCGTACTCGGTCAGCTGGCCACGGATCTTCTCCGGGGACGCGCCTTCCTTATCGATCTTGTTCACTGCAACCACGATCGGCACGTTAGCTGCCTGTGCGTGGTTCAGTGCCTCAACGGTCTGGGGCATAACGCCGTCATCCGCTGCGCCCACGAGGATCGCCACGTCGGTGACCTTCGCCCCACGGGCACGCATAGCGGTGAACGCCTCGTGACCGGGGGTATCGATGAAGGTAATCGCGCGGTCTTCACCCTCAACGGTGGTGTGGACCTGGTATGCACCAATGTGCTGGGTAATGCCGCCGGCCTCACCCTCAATGACGTTGGTGTTACGGATAGCGTCCAGCAGGCGGGTCTTACCGTGGTCAACGTGACCCATGACGGTAACGACCGGGGGACGAACCTCCAGAACATCCTCGCCCTCAGCTTCCGCTTCGGCTTCGAGGTTAATGTCGAAGGACTCGAGCAGCTCGCGCTCCTCATCCTCCGGGGAAACGATCTTGATGACGTAGCCCAGTTCGGCACCCAGCAGCTCGAAGGTCTCCTCGTCCAGGGACTGAGTCTGGGTAGCCATCTCACCCAGGTGGAAGAGAACCGTAATCAGCGATGCCGGGTTTGCGCCAATCTTCTCAGCGAAGTCCATGATGGACGCGCCGCGGCGCAGACGAATCTCGGTCGAGCCGTCGCCGCGAGGAACAACCACGCCACCGGGTGCCGGTGCGTTCAGCTGCTCCTGCTCATGGCGGCGAGCTGCCTTGGACTTGCGGCCCTTACGCTTGGAGCCGCCGCGACCGAATGCACCCTGTGCATTACCGCGACCGCCGGGGCCGGGACGACCCGGAC
>JABZHP010000166.1 GCA_015258785.1 Atopobium sp. | reverse complement strand
CAAGTAAGTAGTTCGGTAATTTACACCCGCTCGCCAACGGCTGTTTGCCAACGGCGGCGGGTGTTTGTTTTTTGTTCGAAAGAAGGTAAGTGTGGAAGTAGTAATTTCATTCTTCTCGTTCCTTCAGGGCCTCGGTGTTGCAGTCATGATGCCAATCATCCTGACCATCATCGGTTGCGCTCTGGGAGCAGGCTTTGGTAAGAGCCTCAAGGCTGGCCTTATGGTCGGCGTTGGCTTTATCGGCCTTAACCTCGTCATCAACCAGCTGTTTGGTACAGCAATTGGACCTGCAGTTCAGGAGATGATTCACCGCTTTGGTCTGACCCTCAACGTCATCGACGTCGGTTGGCCAGCAGGTGCAGCAATTGCACTCGGCACCACCATTGGTCTGGTTATCATTCCTTTGGCACTCATCGTTAACCTGCTTCTTGTCCTGGTTAACTTCACCCAGACGGTCAACGTCGACATCTGGAACTACTGGCACTACGCATTCGTCGGCTCCCTTGTTGCAAACGTTACCAACAACATCATGCTTGGCTTTGCTGCAGCAATCATCGACGAGGTCATCCTGCTTGTTCTTGCTGACGCAACCGCAAAGGACGTCCAGAAGGCACTCAACATGCCAGGCGTTTCTATCTCCCAGGGCTTCTCGCTTGCTTACGCACCAGTTGCTATGGGTCTGAACTGGCTGATCGATAAGATCCCTGGCGTTCGCGACATCGACATTGACGTCGAGTCCATGCAGAAGCGCTTTGGCGTCTTCGGCGAGCCACTGTTCATCGGTACCGTTATTGGCCTCATCATCGGCTGCGTTGCATACTTCGACGCTGCTGACATTGCAGGCTCCATTACCAAGATCCTGACCATCGGCGTCACCCTTGGCTCCGTTTTGATCCTC
>JABZHP010000165.1 GCA_015258785.1 Atopobium sp. | reverse complement strand
ACTGGAAGGCGGGAACGTACATTCCGTCTGAGGCTGAATTTATGGCGCAGTACGGCGTGAGCAGGGGAACCATCAGAAAAGCCATTCAATCCCTGGTCAAAGAGGGGTTGCTGCTTACTCAAAAGGGTCGAGCAACACAGGTTATTTCTAACACCGTTCGTCATGCAGCAGGAAATACTGTGCTTTCATTTGCAGCCGCACTCAGAGATGGCGGCTTTGAGTATCGAACTGAAGTCCTCTTTAAGCAGGTAGTTCCTGCAGATCAAGCCGTTGCCGAGCACTTGGAGATTCCCATTGGCTCTGACGTGCTCTTTTTGCGTCGCGTCAGGAGTGTCTCGGATAGGCCGGTGGTATGCCAGGAATCGTGGTCTAACCTACTTGTTTGTCCGAAGCTTGAAGAGGCAGACTTTGAGAATGAGTCGCTCTTTGACGCGGTTGAAAGAACTTCTCAAAAAGAGATTGCGCGCTCTCGCATGCGCTATCAGTCGCAAATTGCAGGCAAAGATCATGCCGACTACCTGCAATGTTCTCCAAACGAGGCTTTGCTTGTACTTGAGCAGGTAATTGAGCTGTCCGACGGCAATTGTATTGAGTGGAGTCAGACTTGGCTGGCCCCACATCAGAGTGTTGTTGGGATATCTGAGCAGGTAGACGGCTCTATGGGGCCTCTCGACATCTCCTCGGTCCGCCAGTCAGAGCACGTGGACGCATCGCCGACTTCTACAGAAATAGACTCTGATCAGCGCTCGCAGCTTGAGTTTGATCTGCGCCACGAAGCGCTAGAGGTGCGTCGAGGTATTATCGAGCTGGCACATCGCTACAGTTCAACGCCATTCCATATTGGCGGCGCATGTTCCGTGGCAGACATTGTCTCCGTACTTTTGAGCAAGGTTATGCAGGTGGGCCAC
>JABZHP010000164.1 GCA_015258785.1 Atopobium sp. | reverse complement strand
CTCGTATTCTGCTGCTAGTCGCGTAAATGATGCGCTGGCGGGTGTTGGCTTCTACGAGTACCTAAAAAACCTGCTTTCCAACTGGGATCAGCGTGCTCCTCACCTTACGAAAGACTTAGATGCACTTACCCGCAAGATTTTCCGCGCAGATAACGTTACCGTCAGCTTTACTGGCTCCACGCAAAGTCGAGACGCATTCTGGAAAGTGGCAGGAGATCTCAACCTCAAGAAAAGTAATGAATCGCAAGCCGGCAGCACAAGGTCAACACTTGTTGTCCCTGAGGGTAAGCTGCAACGCATGGCATACATCATTCCGTCAAACGTCTCTTACGTTGGTCTCTCCTATCCAAACGTTGCCCATGCAACCAATGAACAGCAGGGTAATTGGCTTATTGCTACCAGAGTTTTGGGTCTTGACTACCTGTGGAACGAGGTCCGCGTCAAGGGCGGTGCTTATGGTGTCATGTTCAGAAACTCCATCGCTGGCTTGCAAAGCTTTGTCTCCTACCGAGACCCCTCGCTTGATGCAACCCTTGACCGCTATGTTGGTGCAGGTAGTTGGCTCTCTAAATGGACTCCAGACCAGGACGAGTTTGAGGGCTACGTAGTTGCCTCTGTCGCTGGCGTTGACGCTCCTGTTCCCGCCCGCATGCTTGCTCGCAGACAGGACATTGAATACTTCAACCATCGTGATCCAGAGCGTCTTCTCAAACTTCGCGAGAAAATCCTTCACGCCCAGGTTGAAGACATCAAAGAGCTAGGAAACACCATACCTCAAAGCTATGATGACCTTTCGGTTGTTGTCTTTGGTGCAAAAGACGCCATTGAAGCTTCCAAGCTTGATCTTAAAGTTGTTGACCTCTTTGGCGATTAGGTAAATTAAATTCACTCGTAATACCAGCAACACAAAA
>JABZHP010000163.1 GCA_015258785.1 Atopobium sp. | reverse complement strand
GTTATTAGGATGCCGGAGGGTGTTCCTACGTCTGTTTCGCTTGCGTTTAGTGCTCTGGTTCCGATGGCGCTCACGTTTGCCGCAGTGTGGGCGATTAGCGTTTTGTTTGCACTTACCCCTTGGGGAGATGCGTTTACCTGCATTTATTCGATATTGCAGATTCCACTGACCATGCTTGGCGGAACCGTGTGGGCCTTGGCGATTGCTTACATCATTCAGGGCATTTTCTGGTTCTTTGGCATTAACGGGTCAAACATTACTAGCCCTATTTTTACGCCGATTTTGACTGCGCTTACGCTGGAAAACCAGGCCGCCTTTGCCGCAGGCACTGCACTACCCAACATTATCAATCGAGAGTTCGATGCGTTCTTTGCGCTGTTTGGTGGCGGAGGATCAACCCTTTCGCTTCTGATTGTGATATTTTTGTTCTGCAATTCTCGCCGTGCAAAAGACATTGCAAAGATCTCCATTGTGCCTGGTATTTTTGGTATTAACGAGCCGGTTATGTATGGATTGCCGATAGTACTGAATCCCATTATGGCAATTCCTCTGATTTTTACGCCGGTTGTTAACGTTTTAATTGCGTGGTCCGCGATGAGTGCCGGTCTGGTGCCTCTGTGCAACGGTATTATGCTGCCTGGAAGTACCCCTCCTTTGATCTCGGGATTTCTTCTGTGCGGATGGCAGGGCGCTTTACTTCAGCTCATATTGATTTTGATTGATATGGCAATCTACCTGCCGTTTATTAAGGCTCTGGATATGCAGTTTCTCAAGGAGGAAAAGGGAGCTGAGACAGAGCACGCAGTCTAGGTGCTGCGGAGACATAGTGTGCGTTGATGGCAGCTCTGGGTGAGCTGCCTTTTTCTGTTCGCCGAAATGTGTAAGAAGTTCAAAACACACCTAAGTCAGAT
>JABZHP010000162.1 GCA_015258785.1 Atopobium sp. | reverse complement strand
GATTGAGACTCTGCATCAAGCATCAAGGATTCACAAGATACAGTCGCTTTGGAATGTTCTGCTTTAGGGCCAATTTTCAAAAGGCCACGGTAAATAGCAGCACCACCGGATTTGGAAATAGATTTAGAGTTTACATTACTAGTTGTGTAAGGAGCATTATGAACTACCTTACAACCTGTATCAAGGAATTGACCTTCACCAGCAAATGTTACACCTGTAAATTCAGCATGTGCACCTTCACCGTTAAGAATACTCATTGGATACAAGCAAGAAACTTTGGAACCAAAGGAGCCAGATACCCATTCGATTGTACCATTTTTACCTACTACACAACGTTTTGTGTTAAGGTTGTACATGTTCTTGGACCAGTTTTCAATTGTAGAGTAACGCAATGTAGCATTGTCTTTAACGAACAATTCAACAGCGCCTGCATGAAGGTTAGATACGTCATACTTAGGAGCAGAACAACCTTCGATGAAGTGCAATTTAGCACCTTCTTCTACGATGATCATAGTATGTTCGAACTGACCAGCACCTGGTGCATTCAAGCGGAAATAAGATTGTAATGGAATTTCTACTTGTACGCCTGCTGGAACGTATACGAAGGAACCACCAGACCAAACTGCACCATGAAGAGCCGCCCATTTATGGTCTGTAGGTGGAATCAATGTCATCCAGTATTTTTTTACGATTTCTTCATGCTCATGAAGTGCAGTTTCGATATCAGTATAGATAACACCTTGTTTAACAAGGTCTTCTTGAATACTGTGATAAACAACTTCAGAGTCATACTGAGCACCAACACCAGCTAAAGATGTTTTTTCCGCTTCTGGAATACCTAAACGGTCAAAAGTGCTTTTAATTTCTTCTGGAACTTCGTCCCAGTTTTCTTTCATATCTACTTTTGGCTTAACATAAGTA
>JABZHP010000161.1 GCA_015258785.1 Atopobium sp. | reverse complement strand
AATCAGTAGAGCGGAAGAACAGCGCGCCCTCGTCAGAACGATACAGGTAGCCAAGCTTATCAAGAGCATCAAGTGCGCGATCAACAGCGTCTTTACCCTGGTTATCCTTAACGTAGAGAGAGCGCTCAGAGAACCACACATCAAAGTCGGCACGAGCGTTGTGGCAGGTGTTTTTGATGGACTCAAGCATCATCTTGTAGCCGCGCTCACGGAACTCAACCATGCGCTCATCTTCGGACTTGTCTGCCCAGACCTCACCGTCATTTTTGAGGAAGAAAAGACCCAGGTCAACAATGTAGTCTCCGGCGTATGCATTGCCACCAAGAGAGTTGATGAACTCATCGGTAAATGGATGCTCCTCGGGATGTGCATCCTCTTCATCTGCAACGTAAGCATTGCGATCTTCGGCCAACACCTGAGCGGCGGCGTCGGCGTCAATGCCGCGCTCCTGCATGATGTCAATAAGCTGCAGGTAACGCTTAGAAATGGAGTGACCAAAAACGTCCATCTGTGAGCCGTGATCGTTTACGTAGTACTCACGCTCAACCTCATAGCCTGCGAATGCAAGAATGCGGCTCAGGGAGTCTCCCAGTGCTGCCCAGCGACCGTGTCCAATATGCAGAGGGCCAACAGGGTTTGCAGAAACGTACTCTACCTGAACCTTCTGGCCAGCACCAAAGGTAGAACGACCAAAATCAGCGCCTTGCTTGCGAACGGTGTTAAAAATCTCATTACCCGCAGCGGTAGACAGGTAGAAGTTTACAAAGCCAGGACCTGCAACTTCGACGCGCTCAATTTGAGCGTCTGCAGCAATATGAGCCACAAGGGCTGCAGCAATATCGCGAGGAGCCTTATGTGCCAGTTTTGCAGAACGCATTGCAACCGTAGAAGACCAGTCTCCATTTGATGAGTCCTGTGGGCGCTCAAGTCCCACATCATC
>JABZHP010000160.1 GCA_015258785.1 Atopobium sp. | reverse complement strand
TTCATCACCAAGGACTGGAAAAGTTCCTGGATTATCTGGCCTGTTTCCGCGCTCCTCTACCACATCATCATCAGCATCCTGAACGCTCTGAAGAAAAAGTAAGCGCGACCGTCAGATCGCGATCGCTCGGACGCACGGCAGACACGCAGGTCGGAGGCGCTGGTCAGGTGCGACTCGCAAGAGCTCGGTCTTCTCGACAGGCCGAGCTCTTTGCGTATAGCTTGGCGAAGGTTCCTTTGAGCCTGAAAACTGCATCATGTCTGAGTAAATTTACTCAGACATGATGAGAGAAACCGGCAAAACCACTCAGATATGGTGCACTTTTCCGGCAAATCGTTCAGACTTAGCGAGAAAATCAGGTTCCATGAGAGCGCTCATGGAAGGGTAACCTTAGGCACGCTTTAAAGTCTGCCTGAAAAGTACAAAGAATCTGTGTTTGGGACACAGATTCTTTGTAGAAATTAGGCAGAATCCACCGATTCTTTTACGTTTTCAGGCTTGAATTGTCAAAGCAAGTGCAACGTTTGGTGATGGTAGACTTCCCAAGGGCACTTCCAACCCAGACGCTTACGTGGCCTTAGGTTGAGTTCATTATATACTGCCTCAATCTCTCTATCGCTAATCGATGAGAGGTCTGTACCTTTTGGAAAATACTCTCTGATGAGACCGTTAGTATTTTCATTGGTACCTCTTTGCCAGGGATGATGTGGAAGACAGAAGTAGATACTTACTCCAATAGCTTCTTGAAGTTCTGCTGCTCGAGCAAACTCAGATCCACGATCAAGCGTTATGGTTTTTACTACCTCACCTCTCAAAGCTTGCTGTATAGCTACATTGACATCGGCACTAGACCCTGATGCAGCTTTGCCACCAACAAGGTAGCCGCTCATACGGTCAACTTGTGTGACCAGGCGGGGCCCTTTAGCTTTACCGATGACGGTATCTCCTTCCCAGTCT
>JABZHP010000015.1 GCA_015258785.1 Atopobium sp. | reverse complement strand
ACAGGAGATCCGGCACCCTGAATGTTGGCACCCATTTTGTTAAGCATATTAGCAAGGTCAACAATTTCTGGCTCACGAGCAGCGTTGTCAATGACCGTTACGCCCTTAGCAAAGACTGATGCCATCATCAGGTTCTCTGTTGCACCAACGGAAGCAAAGGCCAGAGAAACGGTCTCGCCGGTTATGCCGTGAGGAGCGCTTGCGTGAATATTGCCGTGCTCAACCTTAAATTCAACACCCAAAGCCTCGAGGCCCAGGATGTGCATGTCAATTTTGCGAGCACCGATATTACAACCGCCTGGCATTGCCACAACAGCCTTGCCAAAACGAGAAATAAGGGGGCCCAAAACAGCAGTTGATGCACGCATCTGTGCAACAAGACTGTAAGGAGTCTCCCAGCTTGTAATATCTGTGGTATCAATTTTGAGCTCGTGAAGACCAACGACTTCAATGCGAGCGCCTAACGTCTTGAGCACCTTGCCCATGACGTGAACGTCTGCAATATTAGGAACGTTAGTGAGTGTAGTAACACCAGGAGCCATGATGGTTGCAGCCATCAATTTAAGGGCAGAGTTTTTTGCACCCTCTACAGTGACCTCTCCTGTGACAGAACGGCCACCTACTACTTTTATGACGTCCATAAACCTCCGAAAACGACAGTGAGAGAATTTTACTCCTCAACCACTTGCTTCAGAAGTAGATTACACCAGTCTATCTTTTTTTCGTAGTAGGCACGACGATTATCGTCTTCTGGAAGAGAAAGCATCTGGTCAATAACGTCGTCTCTTGTCTCGCGCACAACATCTGCATCAATGTCATCAACGCGACGGGCATGATCTGCCAAGATAATGACTCCTGTTGGATCGATTTCTGCGTATCCACCAGAAATCACTATCTTGGTCATAGATTCTTCTTCATTCTCTGGATGAGGCATGTGCAGTCTTACAACACCATCGCCAAGCGCAATGATTTCTGGTGCGTGGCCTGGCCACACACCATACTCTCCATCTGATGAAGCAAGAATCAGACTTTCAACAGTTCCTTCGTAAAGAAGCTTATCTGGTCTGACAAACTGACAAGTCAACTCAGCCATGAGAAATCCTAGTTCTGTGAGCTATCCGAAGCGGACATCTTTGCAGCGCGCTCGCGAACATCTTCGATGGTGCCTGCAAAACGGAATGCCTGCTCAGGGAGGTCATCGCACTTACCGTCAATAATCTCTGCAAACGAGCGGACAGTCTCCTCAACGGTGCAGTACGTACCAGGGTTACCGGTGAACTTCTCGGCAACGTGGAATGACTGAGAGAGGAACTGCTGAATCTTACGAGCGCGAGCAACGGTACGCTGCTGCTCCTCAGAAAGCTCGTCCATACCCAGAATTGCAATGATGTCCTGAAGGTCGGAGTACTCCTGCAGAGTCTCCTGAACTGCCATAGCAACACGGTAGTGCTCTTCACCAACAATGGACGGATCAAGAGCAGAACTGGAGCTAGCCAAAGGATCAACTGCTGGGTAAATACCAAGCTCGGTAATAGCACGAGAAAGAACGGTAGTTGCATCCAAGTGCGTAAAGGTTGTAGCAGGAGCAGGGTCGGTAAGGTCGTCTGCAGGGACGTAAACTGCCTGTACGGAAGTAATAGAACCTTCCTTAGTGGAAGTAATACGCTCCTGAAGCTCGCCCATCTCTGTAGCCAGGGTTGGCTGGTAACCAACTGCGGAAGGCATACGACCGAGAAGTGCGGAAACCTCAGAACCTGCCTGAGAGAAGCGGAAGATGTTGTCGATGAACAACAGAACATCCTGGCCCTGATCACGGAAGTACTCTGCAGTAGTAAGGCCTGCAAGAGCAACACGCATACGAGCTCCTGGTGGCTCGTTCATCTGACCGTAGACGAGGCAGGTCTTGTTAATAACGCCAGACTCAGTCATCTCAAGGAAGAGGTCAGTACCCTCACGAGTACGCTCTCCAACGCCGGTGAATACGGATGTACCACCGTGCTGCTGAGCCAGGTTGTTAATAAGCTCCTGAATCAGAACGGTCTTACCAACGCCAGCGCCACCAAAGAGACCAGTCTTTCCGCCTCGAACATAAGGCTCGAGAAGATCGATTGCCTTGATGCCCGTCTCAAAAATCTCTGTCTCAGTAGTGAGCTCTTCGAAGAGAGGTGCTGGGTGGTGAATTGGATAAAACTCAACGTCTTCAGGAATATCTCCACCGTCGACTGGCTGACCCATGACGTTCCAGACACGGCCCAGCGTAGACTCGCCTACTGGCATCATCATTGGCTTGCCGGTGTCCTTAACGCGAAGGTTACGCTGAAGACCATCGGTTGACGACATAGCGACGGTACGAACAACACCACCGTGAAGCTGAGACTCAACCTCAAGAACGGTGCTGACGTGACCAACAGGCGTGTCATCCTCTACCGTCAGTGCGGTATAGATGCTTGGAACAGGTCCGTCGAACTTAACGTCGACAACTGGTCCAACTACGCGAACGATTACGCCATCGTCAACGCGCTGATTGCGCTTGTTGAGAATAGCTTCCTCAAAGGAAGAAGTCTCTACTTGCATATCTGACATTACATATCCTCCAATGCTGCAGCACCACCGATAATCTCATTGAGCTCAGTGGTAATTGCGCCCTGGCGTTCGCGATTGTACGTACGGCTAAGAGCGCCTAAGACGTTCTCAGCATTATCAGTTGCAGACTGCATTGCACGACGACGTGCACCATGCTCGGCTGCAGCAGAATCAAGAAGTGCGTGGAAGATGACCGTCTTGATATAAGCGGGCATCAACGAATCAAGTACCTGAGAAGCAGATGGCGAGAAGTGATATTCACTCTTGTTATACGTCTTCACCTGTGAGAGGGCTTCTTCGGTACGAGGTTTATTAGGAATCGTGAGTTTCTCGCGCGAAATAGGAAGAAGTTGCTCTGTAACCTGCTCTTGGTCAACACGGTTCTTTGCATGCCAGTACTTAATTACAACACGATCAATCTTACCCTTTATATAGCTATCCATGATGTAGGAAGCAATACGATCAGCCTGGTCTGCTGTAGGCTCAGAGGAAATGCCTACATAGGACATGGTGGGCTTGATATTTCTGTACGTAAAGTACTCAGTTGGCTTGCGTCCGCAAGTAATTATCTCGGAAGATACACCCTTAGCCTTAAGACGTGCCATCTCATGCTCAACCTCGCGCTGAGGCAGGATGTTAAATCCGCCTGCAAGGCCACGGTCAGATGCGATGACTAAGAACAACACGTTCTTCTCGACTTTGTGCGTAGCAAGAAGAGGCTGTTTTTTAGGATTAAAGCTAGCACTTGCAACGTTTGCAAGCATAAGGGTAATAGCTTCCTTATATGGCGAAGCAGCCTCGGCCCTATCAAGTGCCTTGCGGACACGCGCTGTCGAAATCATCGACATGGTGCGCGTAATCTGCATGGTGCTCCTGATGGAGCTCATACGCCTCGATATTTCGTGAAGGTTCGCCATTAGTAATTACTCCTGCAATGAACCCTGGGTTACTGCGTCAAAAGAGCCTGGTGTATCAGAATTAGCTTCTGCCTCGTCCACAACCTTGTTTGGATGCTCTTCCAAGAACTTAGCCTTGAAGTGCTTAATGTGATCACTCAAGCGCTCTGCCTGCTCATCAGAAATCTTTCCGTTGCGCAGAGAATTGCGGAGCTGTGGGTGATACTCACTCATGTACTGAGCAAGGCCATCACGGAAGAGAGCAACGTTCTCAAGATCGACGTCATCAATGAAGTTCTCTTTTGCAGCGTAAATTGTGCAAATCTGGTCAACTACGTCCAGAGCTGAGTAACGTGGCTGCTTGAGAAGCTCCATCATATGAGCACCATGGTTGAGCTGGTACTGCGTAGTTGCATCCAAGTCGGATCCGAACTGCGAGAATGCCTGCTTCTCACGGTAACTTGCAAGGTCCAGACGAAGGGTACCTGCAACCTGCTTCATAGCCTTGACCTGTGCATCGCCACCGACGCGGGATACGGAAATACCTACGTCGACTGCTGGGCGCTGGCCCTGGAAGAAGAGGTTAGACTGCAGATAAATCTGGCCGTCTGTAATGGAAATGACGTTTGTAGGAATGTATGCAGAAACGTCGCCTTCCTGCGTCTCAATAATTGGAAGTGCTGTAAGTGAACCTGCTCCGTTTTCATCGGAGAGCTTACATGCACGCTCCAGCAAGCGTGAGTGCAGGTAGAAAATATCACCAGGATATGCCTCACGTCCTGGTGGACGGTGAAGCGTCAGTGACATCTGACGATATGCAACTGCCTGCTTGGAGAGGTCATCATAAACAACAAGAACGTGTCCGCCTGGATGATCTTTGTCAGCAGGCTTTCCGTCCTTATCGTTATACATAAAGAACTCACCAATAGCAGCGCCTGCCATAGGGGCAATGTACTGCATTGGAGCAGAATCGGCTGCGGTAGCTGCAACAATGACGGTCTTGTCAAGAACACCATGGCGGGAAAGAGACTCGCGGATGTTTGCAACTGTAGACGCCTTCTGACCGATGGCGACATAGATACAAACCATATCGGTGTTCTTCTGGTTTACGATTGCGTCAATTGCGATAGCGGTCTTACCGGTCTTACGGTCACCAATGATCAACTCACGCTGACCACGGCCGACAGGAACCATAGCGTCAATTGCCAGAAGTCCAGTCTGAACTGGCTCGCAAACAGGCTGACGCTGCATGATGCCAGGAGCCTTGAACTCAATAGGGCGACGATGTGTAGCGTGGATAGCGCCAAGTCCATCAATAGGCTGGCCCAGTGGGTTAACAACACGACCAAGCATGTCAAAACCAGCTGGAATATCCATGACGCGGCCGGTTGTACGGCACTCGTCGCCTTCCTTAATCTCAGAAACTTCGCCGAACAAAACAGCGCCGACTGAAGTTTCATCAAGGTTCTGAGCAAGACCGAATACGCTGTGGCCCGTAACGGAGCTAGTGAACTCCAGCAACTCGCCTGCCATAGCGCTGCGTAGACCAGCAACACGAGCAATACCGTCTGCTACCTCAATAACAGCAGATACCTCTTGCTGGGATACAGTTGAATTGACCTTAGAAAGGCGCTCTCTAAGCTGTGCCATGACGGCATCTGAGCTCAGCGTTCCTTCCTGTATAGTGGTCTTATCAGTCATTACAATTCACTTTCAACGTGATCTGAAGAGAGCCTACTCTTAATGTGAGTGAGCTGTGTCTTTACCGATGCATCATAACGATGATCACGTGCCTCAACTACAATGCCGCCCAAAATCTTGGGATTAACACGCTCAATAAGATACACCTGAGTATTGAAGTTCTTCTCGAGCTTCTCGGTGACCTTTGCACGTAACTCATCATCAAGAGGCATTGTAGTAGTTACCGTTACTGTAAGTGTCTTGTCTTCTTCTTCAAGAAGCTCCTGGAACGTAGCGGCAACATCATTGATAAGGTTGACATCCTCACTCGCCTGCATAGCACCAAGAGTCTCAAGAACTTCTGGAGAGAACTTCTTTGCGTGCTGCACCTGTACAAGGTCTGCAGTTGCACGACCCTCTGCGCGGCCAGCCTCCAGGAGTGCCCTGGTATAGCCCTCTACTTTTCTGTCTTGATCGTCTTTATTAGTGCTCATCTGGAGTACCTACTTCCGCAAGGTACTTTTCGGCAAGAGCACGCTGCTGCTCTACTGAAAGCTCGTTGCCAATAATCTTTCCGGCAATATCGACGGCAAGATCAACAACGGAATCAGAAAGCTCAGCCATGGCGTGACGACGCTCAGACTCTACAACGCCCTTACCCTTAGTAATAATCTCGACAGCTTCTGCCTTTGCCTGCTCGATAATACGAGCACGCTCTTCTTCGCCCTCACGCTTAGCAGCAGAAACAATCTCGTCTGCTTGCTGCTTAGCTGCGTCGATACCAGCTGCTGCGATTTCACGATCCTTGTTGGCTTCCTCGCGAGCCTTTGCTGCAGCGTCCAGATCGCCTTGGATCTTCTCTTGACGCTTGTCAAGCATACGTAGAACGGAAGGCCATACAAACTTTGCTACAACAGCAAAGATGATCAGAAACGCAATCAGAGCAGGAACAAACTCAGCGGGCTTTGGAAGAAGAATATCGGCACCACTTGCACCCTCTTCAGCAAGTGCGACTGAGGGAGCCATTGCCACAAGTAGAGCAGCAGTTGCGCCTACTGTGCTGGCTTTTTTAACTCCCTTACAAATCGTATTCATGCATTCCTCCAACGTAGCGTTTTCGCTGTTACAAACAGTAATTTACTTAACCATCAAGGTAACAACGAAGCCAATTAGGGTAAGTGCCTCGATGAATGCGCAGCCAAGAATAAAGACTGTGAAGAGACGACCCTGAACCTCAGGCTGACGAGCCATGTTGTTAGCGGCACTCGTTGCTACGACGCTAATACAAATTGCTGCTCCCATAACGCAAAGAGCATATCCGAAAATACCCACGATTCCTCCTTTTTCGCTCGCCCCTCTCAAGGCGACCAATATACATACCTATCATCAACTGAGCGTGGGCTCAGATGACTTCATCTTTTGTGCCGTTTGGCACCACAGTGTGGCAATGCCACCAACTAAGCGTTTTGCTTAGTGTTCAGACTCTACCAGCTGGATGTAGACAGTAGAGAGTAGGGTAAAAACGTATGCCTGAATGAAAGCAACAATAGTTTCTACCAAGTAAATGATAATCAACAGCAAGATCCAGAAAATCGAAAATCCTGCCTGGGCGGCTGTTGATGCGGAGAAGTTCTCAATCGCTGGCATAAAGTACATAGATGCAAGAATTGCAAACGTACCCATAACGATGTGACCTGCATACATGTTGCAGAACAGACGGACAGCCAGAGTAACCAGACGAAGGAATGTTGAGAAGACCTCAATAACCCAGATAACTGCTGCAATAACAGGGTTAACGCCCTTTGGTGCAAGGCTTAGGATGTAGCCAATAACACCCATCTTCTTTGCACCTACATACATAAAGTATCCAAGGGAGCAAAGACCAAGAGCAGCAGTAACACCAATAGTACCGGTACCTGGGTGTGCGCCAGGAATAAGGCCAATGATGTTGTTGATCAGGATGAACATAAACATAGTGATCAAGAATGGGAAGTGAGTGCGCCACGTTTCTCCAAGAGAAGCCTTGCAGACGTCATCTCTAATGTACTCAATCAGGTACTCAACGCCATTAACGAAGCGTCCCTGAGGGACGATGCTCTCTGCCTGCTTCTTCTTAAACTTAAAGCAGACAATCAGGAAAATCACAGCAGCGATCAAGAAATAGAAAATGTAGTTAGTGAAACCAAAGGTGGTGTTACCAACCAATGCGTGTGGCAAAAAACTTTCGAGCAGCTCGGCCATCTCTGCTGGCAACTGCGCAAGAACATCCACTCTGTCTCAACCTCCCCATACAATCTGCAACCATTTCAGATTGCCCGTCACTGCTCAGCATACTTGAAACACAATCTAAGATGCCAAGAATATGCCACTTGGAGTGTATTATCTACCACTCGGCGTGCATATTTGCGACGAACGGCGATACTAGCACTAAATGAATGCATAGTCACGATTACAAAATCAAATAATTGACTTATGCTCAAACTCTCACATTACTGACACATTTCGTGTTAGCTGCCGTTATTGTTCTACTCAACTATAACACTAATAAGCTGCTGTTATGTTGCTTTTTTCTTGATAGATATAGTTATGTCCAGATAAAAATAGTTGTATCAATATCCCCTGGTATTCACAAAGTTTTTGATATATGCCAACCGTTATTTCTTCTCGTAAAGTGATGATTTGAAAAGAAAAATGATCCAGTGCGCATGTTCTGCGGACACTGGATCATGTACTAACGTACGTATTCGCAACTCTATTAGATTGCGAGAAGGACGAGGGGCTCCTTACTTGGTGCCGTAAATACGGTCGCCTGCGTCGCCAAGTCCTGGAAGAATGTAAGCATTTGGGCTTAGCTGACGATCAACGGTGCAGGTGTAGAGGCGTACCTCTGGGTCAAAGTCCAGAGTTGCCTTGACACCCTCAGGGCAAGAAACAATAGTCAGGCAACGAATGTCCTTGACACCTGCTTCACGCAGGAACTGAATAGCAGCAGTGAGAGAGCCACCAGTTGCCAGCATTGGATCAACAACCAGGCAGGTGCGGTTCTCGATATCTGCAGGGAACTTGCAGTAATACTGGTGAGGAAGATGGGTCTCTGGATCGCGATACATACCAACATGACCGACGCGAGCAGATGGAACCAGCTCAAGAATGCCGTCAACCATACCAAGGCCAGCGCGAAGAATTGGAATAATAGCAACCTTCTTACCAGCAATGCGCTTAGCAGTCATAGTCTCAAGAGGAGTCTCTACCTCGACATCCTCAAGTGGGAAGTCACGCATTGCCTCGTAGCTCTCAAGAATTGCAAGCTCGTTGACAAGCTCACGGAACTGCTTAGTGGTGGTTGTCTTGTCACGGAGAATGTGAAGCTTGTGCTGAACTAGTGGGTGGTCAACAACTGTAAGTCTGGACTCATCGTAATCTGCCATAATGCTCCCTCCAAGAGCTTGACCTGCGCCTTATTTGAATGCGAACAACTTTACTAGCCTCTACATTCCCTGCAGGTTTGCGTATGTATTACTTATGCGGCACTGTTTATGTGCCGCTTACTTACTCAGCGTCAACACCCTTAAAGTTAGGATCATCTTCACGCATGATCTTCTCGACACGTCCAGCGTGGCGGCCGCCTGCAAACTCGGTGCTTAGGAAGGTATCCACAATAGCCTCGTTAACAGCAAGATCAGTGAATCGACCAGAAAGGCCAATGACGTTTGCGTTATTGTGCTCGCGAGCAAGCTCTGCAAACTGAACAGTCTGAACAGGAGTAGCGCGAATACCAGGGACTTTATCAGCAGTCATAGCAATGCCAATACCAGTTCCGCAAATCAGAACGCCGCGATCTGCTTTGCCTGCTGCAACTGCGCGAGCAACCTTATCTGCAAAATCAGGGTAATCAACACGGTCATCGTTTGCGGGACCAAAGTCCAAAACCTCATGACCAAGCGACTTGATGTGCTCAATGATAGGATCTTTCTGGATAAAGCCAGCGTGATCGGAACCAACTGCAATACGCATACGTATCCTCCTCAGAAAATTCACTCCTATAGAGAGTACCGCATGCAGGCAAAAGCTGCAGCCAAAACACATAAAAGGGATAGGATTTTTTATCTATTTTGCAAATCCCGCAGTGGCGAGAATATCCTCGGTTGTGATGGCGCCTTCGCGCAAAATACGCGGTTCATCACCCGTGCAGTCGACAATAGTCGACGCAATAGCAAGGGGCGCCGGACCTCCATCAAGCGTCAAGTCTGCCTGCTCAATAAGGCCTGCTTCAAGGCCACATCCATCAACTGCAGAAGGAGCTCCGTGCGTATTTGCGCTGGTAGTTGCCAGAGGAGATCCAAGCTGCTCAGCAATCTGACACACAAGCGGCGAGTTGGGCATGCGAAGCGCAATAGTCCTGTTATCTGGTAAGACATATTCATCAGGAACGTTCTCTGATGCGGTAACCACCAGCGTAAGAGCTCCTGGCCAATATGCTTCTACCAGCTTATTTGCCCAGTTATGCGTAATGTGCGCATACTTCTGCAGGTCAGATTTGCTGCCCACAAGCCAGGGAAGCGTCTGCGTTGAAGGACGCTGCTTAATTTCAAAGATGCGCTTATGACCTGGGTTTTGAGGAGTTGCAGCTGCGCCAATGCCATAGACGGAATCGGTAGGCATGATAAGCACGCCACCACGACGCGCCACCTCAACTGCTAAAGAAACTACAGATGAATCCGGATTCATCTGATCAACTTTGATGTACTCTCCCATAAAACCCTCAACTCTTTGGTGTGTGTTGCGCGATGTTGTGTACTGTGCGGCGTTGTGTGCTGCGCGGTGTTATGCGTTGCACAGATTTTCTCGCCAAGCGTCTGAAGTGCTACTTTGCTAAACGTGCCACAAGAATGCGCGGCCTGTGCGTCAGATCCTCTTTGACCTCAACAGATTCCCACACACCCTGTTCCTCGGCAAGGTGCGCCGCCTTGTCCAGATGCCCCTCGTAGAGCTCAACGCAAAGCATACCACCAGGTAAAAGCATATGTGGAGCAGCCTCGAGCAATCGCCTATAGACGTCCAGACCGTCCTCTCCTCCGTCAAGCGCCAGCTCAGGCTCAAAACCCTTGACCTCAGCAGGTACCTCCTGCTCAAGCACGCGTGTGGGAATGTAGGGCGGATTAGACACCAACACCGAGAAGGACTGTGAAAGCTCTGCGGGCACACCTTCTACCAAGTCACACTCAATGAGCTCCACGCGCTCTTGGAGGTCCAGGGCATCTCTGTTGCGAGTTGCCAGCGCAATCGCCTTAGGAGAAAGATCTGTAGCGTAGACGCGCGTCTGTGGACGCTCAGTAGCAATAGAAAGCGATATGCAGCCCGTTCCTACGCCAACCTCAAGCACGCGCACTTCTCCGTCAGCGTTTGGAGTTGCCTCGTCAACACCTGATAGCGCAACGTCTACCAGCACCTCTGTCTCTGGTCGTGGGATAAGCACGCCTGGCTCGCAAGTAAGAACCAGGTGCCTAAAGGGCATCTCGCCCGTCACGTACTGGAGCGGCTCCCCTTCTGCACGGCGCTTAATTGCCTCGCGCATGCGAGTGCGCTCATCCGCAGAAAGCGGCTTGTCAAAGTTGGTGTAGAGCTGAACGCGAGAAAGGCCTGTCACCGCGGACAAAAGCCATTCTGCAGAAAGACGTGGATGCTCATCACCCTTCTTTTCCAGGTGCTGAGTAGTCCACGTCAAAATTTTCTGGATTGTCCAAACTTCATCTGTCATGAAGTTTGCACCTTACACAGCCTGAGCGAGTTTCTCGGCGCGCTCCGCTGCAGCAAGAGCCTCAATAACGGATGGCAGCGTATCGCCCAGAAGAACGCCATTGTAGGTGCCGTTAAAGCCGACGCGGTGGTCAGTTACGCGGTCCTGTGGCTGGTTGTATGTACGAATCTTCTCGGAACGTGCGCCATGGCCAATCTGAGAAAGACGCTCTGCACCCTGCTCAGCCTGTTGACGCTCCAGCTCCATCTCGTAAAGACGAGCGCGGAGCATCTGCATGCAGACCTCGCGGTTCTGAATCTGGGAACGCTGGTCCTGGGACTGAACAACGGTATTTGTTGGCAGGTGAGTAATACGAACTGCAGAATAGGTAGTGTTAACGCACTGACCACCAGGGCCGGATGCACAGTAGGTATCAATGCGCAGGTCTTCCTGGTTGATCTGAATATCAATCTCGTCAGCCTCTGGGAGAACTGCAACGGTTGCGGTAGAGGTCTGAATACGGCCCTGAGACTCAGTCTTAGGAACGCGCTGAACACGGTGAACACCGGATTCATACTTCATAACTGAATAGACTTTATCGCCTGTGACCTTGAACTCAATAGTCTTGAAGCCGCCTGCCTCAGAAGGAGAGCTGGACAGGATCTCTGTCTTCCAACCACGAGCCTCAGCAAAGCGCTCATACATTTTGAAGAGGTCGCCTGCAAAGATTGCCGCCTCATCGCCGCCAACACCAGCGCGAATCTCAACGATAGTGTCCTTCTCGTCATTTGGATCGCCTGGGATTAGCATGACCTTGATCTCATCCTCAAGCTGAGGAAGCATCTCTTCATTAGCAGCAATATCTTCCTGCAGCATCTCTTTTTCTTCTGGATCAGAAGTGGCGTTGAGAAGCTCTTTTGCAGCCTCGATGTCATCAAGGGCAGTGATGTACTTGTTGGCGTGAGCAACCAAATCTGCCTGATTAGAGTGCTCTTTTGCCACGCGAGCATACTCTTTTGGATCAGAGACAACAGCTGGGTCTGCAAGCTTTTGCTCAAGCTCAGCATAGGCCTCGACGATTTTTTCTAGCTTGTCACGCATTCTTGCTCCTAAGATAAGTGCCTCGTGCGCGCTTGGCTCATTGACATGCGGCCAAACTGTTGCAAAGCTGCTTGCGAGGTGAGAATTCAACTAAAGAAGT
Source organism: Atopobium sp. (assembly GCA_015258785.1). Lineage (GTDB taxonomy): Bacteria > Actinomycetota > Coriobacteriia > Coriobacteriales > Atopobiaceae > Lancefieldella. Next base: position 9,313 of record JABZHP010000015.1, on the reverse strand, counting down.
GTACCACCACTAGGCGGTTTTTAAACCGATACCTCCCTATCTGCACAGGATGAGGGTACACAAGTTACATAATTGTGAGAAAATTACAGCAGGTTTAGACGGTAATGAGGCGCTATGACTTCTAAGAACAAAACTTCACAACCAGATAACACACCTGCTGCAGAGGACACCTCTTCTGATCAGAAGACTCTTGATGCCCAGGCTGCTGAGGCAGTTGACACCGCTGGCGAGAAGACCGACGAGCTTGAAGAGGTCACCGACCCTATTGCTGCCGATATGGCCGCTGCTGATGAAGACTACATCATGGAAATTGTCAGCCCTATCTTTCCTGGTCTAGACGAAGATGGTGAAGAGGATGAGACTTACTCTGCTTCGGATGAGAACTCTCCTGAAAACGATGCAGATAGCACAACTGACCTGGAGAAAATCGTAAACGATGCAGCTCTGACGCAGGACCTTTCTGCTGTAGAAACTCGCCTCAAAGAGCTTGAAGAGAGCACTCGCGAACATGCAGAGGCTGAAGCTGCTGAAGCTTCTGTCAAAAATGCTGCTAGCGCAGGTAATGCAACCTCTGACGATGAAGCAACGTCTATAAAAGATGTTGCTGATACGTTCTCAAGCTATCTTCGCAGCAGGCGTCGTGCACTGTTTAGGTTTGTACGCCGCTACAGCCTGCTTTCTGGCATTCTTGCGCTTTTAAGTCTTGCTCTTTTATCTGCAGTTATCGTGTTCTTTATTCGCGTGAGCAACGTTCCTTCAACTGATACTGTTATTGCTGATGCGCGCACACGCGTTGAGGCACCAGCCTGGACTCCTGGTGAATATGATGCTGATGAGTCCTTACTCCTTACGGGCATTGAAGTTGTTTCTCGCACAAGAAGTACCACGGCAATCTCAAGTGATGCCGCGCAGTTTGGTGCGACGGGCTACGCCAACTCTGTAGTACGCCTTACCTATACAGGTAATGCAATTGCTGCTACAAAGATAACCAAACTTGGATACGCAAATACCCAGGGATGGAACGCCATTGGTGACGAAGAATCACAATCTGTTACCTACCAGGCAACTTCGGGCGTTTCCACCACAAAAGTCCTTGACGCTATTGGCGATGTGCTAGCAAAACTTGATGAGAAAAATCCTAACGAAGCTATTTCTTATAGCTCGCAATTCTCTGGCGCAACCTTCACTGTTCTTGATGCAGGCTTTGACCGTGAACAGCAAACCTGCTGGGTAAGAATGTCGGGTGTTTCACCAACCTTCTTTGGTTCGCTCACCTGCGAAATTACCGCCTCATTTACCTTTGATGCTTCTACGGGTACCTGGGCGTTGGACACAGCCAACCCCTCGGCAGGACTTAAGTACGACTACAGCGGGCTCGTAGGAACGTGGAAGGGTACCTTTGTCAGCTGTGAAGCAAGCAGCGGAAGCCCTTGCTATGCCGGTCGAACCAATCCTTTAACGTTGACCGTATCGGCTGCAGGTTTTTCTCGTGATCAGCTCGTGCTTACGGCAACCGCAGGGGGTGTTGTGCACAACCATGGAGCACTCAACACCTCGTATCGTTGGTATCCCGGTGATACTGAGTTCAAAAACGCTTCTGTCTCTCTTACAACTTCAGGAACTATCGGAGAACAAATTCAGGTTTCTGGAACGGTCGATGTAACCAATGCAAACCTGGATGCTCATTCTGCTTCTAATGCGGCTCTCGCCACACCTCAAAAGCCACAATTGAAGGTCACTTTTGATATTGCCAACAGAAGCGTTGTGGCTCAGCTTATTTCCACTTACACAGAAAATGGTCAGACAGTTACCTTTACTGATACCTATCAGCTCTCTAAAGAGTAAAAATAATCCCGTCAGGCCAAGTCGTTCCTGACGGGATTTTTATCATCAAATTACGAGAAGTACGAAAGCTTGTTACTAAACCTCGTCTTCGTTTGTATCTGTGGCTTCTTCGTTGTTCTTCTCGCCCTTGCTCATACGGCCACGGATAAGGCCAACAACTGTTGGAATAATTGAAACGGCGACAATACCCACAATCAGCAGCTCAAAGTGCTCCTGAACTACAGGAATGCCACCAAAGAAATAGCCGAGAAGTACAAACATCGTGGACCAGGTTAGACCACCCAAGATGTTATAGATGCCAAAGTTGCGCCAGTGCATACCGCCCATACCAGCAATAAAAGGCACGAACGTGCGGATAAAGGGGAAGAAGCGACCTAAAAAAATTGCCAGATGACCGTGCTTGTCCAGGAATTTCTGAGTCTTCTCAAGGTGCTCTGGAGTAAGTGCCTTGACCTTACCGGAAGCAATAATTTTTTGACCAAAGAAATGGCCAATCATAAAGTTCATCTGATCGCCAAGAATTGCAGCAGCCCACGTAATAACAAGCAATAAAACAATATTAAAGCCGCCATTATGAGCAAAAAATCCTGCTGTAAAAAGCAGAGAATCACCTGGTAAAAATGGGAAAAAAACTACGCCGGTCTCAATAAAAACAATCAGAAAAACAAAACCGTACGCAGCAAGAGGGCCAGTGGCAATCATTGAAGCAATAAATGCGCGAGGATCTCTAAGCAGCTCAATGATGTAGTTTACAAAACCCATCGAAGTCCAATCGTCGTGACAAATGTCGCGGCAAGCATAGTCAACGCCTAATAAAAGCGCATTGAGTGGGAACGGATGCCCGCAAGTGACCCCTTATGGCTGCTATCTCCCGATCCTGACCAGGTTCGAGGTGTCACGTCATCCGCACCCGCTCAATGCGCTGTAGATACTCTACCCTATTAGAGTAATCTTTGCACAAGTCAAATATCGCTTATGCGTTTTTTGACGAATTTTTTTCAATTGCTTTGATGATCTTCTCGACGTTCTTTTTTCCTCTTGAGATACCTACATACAAAATTCCAGCTATAGGAACAGATATGACGAGAAGAACTATGCCGCCCACGAGCACAGCCGTTGCCATAGAACTTGTAGAGAGACTCCCGTACACGCTGAGATATATAAGCCATGCTCCAATTGCGATGCCAGAATAAGCGGCTCTTCTATAAACGCTTAGTGTTCCAAGAGCTTTTGTCTGCATACGAGCCTCGACAACCAAAGGGTTATCCTCGTGTGAATGAGAAGCTGCTCCTACATAGTTTTTCTTGCTCATAAAAACTCTCAATCAAAAGTGGCATCGCCGTATGACGATGCCACTTTATTACGTTTGTCTTTTCTGCGCCAGACAGGATTTTGCGCAAAAAATTAGTAAGACAGACCTGGGTTGAAGACGCCAATAACAACGCCAACAAGTGCTACAACAACAAGAATAAGCATAACAACCGTTGGGCTGAGCTTCTTCTTAGTCATCAACCACCAGCAAAGGTATACAAACAGAAGGTTCAATACCTTAGGGAAGATGCCATTAAGTGTTGTCTGAATGTCAACACCAGCAATATTCAGAGAAGTTGTGACGTTAATCCATGTAGCAGCAACAGAGCCAATGACCATAGTACCAATCATAACAATGGAGCTACGGAGAGCCTCGGACTCAGGACCAACAAGTGCCTCAACAGCAGAAGAGCCCAGGCTATAGCCCTGGTCGTAAGCAAACTTCATGCCGAAGTACATAATGAGGTTCCAGACCACAACATAGAACAGTGGGCCAAGAACGGAGCCGCCCTTAGAAAGGCCAAGTGCAATTCCAAGAAGAATTGGAATAAAAGTACCAACGATAATGGAGTCACCAAGACCAGCAAGAGGGCCCATAAGACCAGCGCGAAGACCATTGATGGTCTCGTCGTCGATTGCCTCGCCGTTTGCGCGAGCCTCTTCAAGAGAAGCGGTCAAGCCAACAACCATAGAACCAATCTGTGGCTCGGTATTAAAGAAGGTTGTATAGGTAGAAAGTGCCTCAACCTTTTGGTCATCAGTATCGTAAAGCTCGTCAACGATTGGAAGCATGGATGCAAGGTAACCAAATGTCTGCATGTGCTCCTGAGAGAAGCAGGTAAGATTGCCGTAAATCCAGCTCAAGAAAGACTTATTGCGTGCTTTCTGAGAAATGGTTTTCTTTTCAGCCATGATTAAATATCCTCCTCTTCTTCATCGTCTGCACTTACATTGCCTGATGTTGCAGCAGCCAAACGAACATTCTTTGCCTGCTGAAGCTGATAGTTAAGAACAGCAAAGAAGACTGCTACGACTGCAGAGACAATGAGGTTCAGGCCAAGTGCGCCAGCAAGGATAAAGCCAAAGGCAAAAGTTACCCAATCAAGAGGCTTAGTAATAACCTGCTTGCACAAAATTGCAACACCAACGGTAGGAAGAAGGGTACCAACGGTGAAGAGGGTCATCATTGGGATACCGTTCATAGGAAGGTATTCCTTCATGATGCCAACCATGCTCTCGCCAGCCATGCAAATGAAGAATGTTGGAATGAACGAGAAAAGAATGTGAGAAACCCAAGGGAATACAAAGTCAACCATTGGAATGGTCTTCTTAATACGACCCCACTCTTTGCTCTCCATTGCACGCCAGCCAATACCCTGCCATACAAGGTTCATGGTAGCGGTGCCGTAGAACAAGACGGTACCAAGAGTACCAACAGCTGCGCCAATAGCAGCTGCCTGAGATGCAGCCTCAACAGAGCTTGGATCAAGACCATAAGCCTTGATTGCAAGAATTGCTAGAGGAATACCAATGTAGGAAACTGCACGAACGTCAGCGGAAACAGTTCCGCCAGGTGTTACGAGTGCAATGTAGACCAACTGGATTGCTGCACCAACAATAATGCCAGTCTGGACGTCGCCAAGAATGACACCAACGACAAGACCTGCAACAAGTGGACGACCGAGGGTATAGTTACCTACGGTAGTACCAGCCATGCCAGGTAGTGACGCAAGGCATGCAAACAAACCCAAAAGGGCAGCTTGAAACGCATTAATTGCCATAAAAATCGCCTTCCGAATACTACTTTACGTCAAACTTCTCGCGGAATTTAGGCCACTCACCAATTGCCTTTTCTTTAAGAAGAGCAAATTGAACGGTATAACCAGCTTTGGTTATATCCTCAAATGCCTGTCCCTCTTCTTGAGTAAAGGACTGGTTGTTGCCCAGCTTTACCGCACCAGGACGGTCATTACCAGGACCGATAATGACCGTGTTAATTCCTGGCTTAAAACCAAAGTCAACAAGAATTTTCTTCATGTCAACTGGGTTTTTAGTAATAAGAAAATAACGAGAATCGCTGTCTAGAACCTTCTGAGCGCTCTCTTTGAAGTGATCAAATGTCCAAACAAATACTTTCTTGTCAGGTGCTGCTGACTTGTAAGCAGACTTAAGGACAGGATTTGATGCAGCCGCATCATTAACTGCAATGATTCCGTCACAAGGAACCTCAAGGGCCCAACGAGTGACTGTCTGACCATGAATCATGCGGTCATCAACACGAACAAATGAAATCATGTTTTCTCCTAACATATTTCTTACGCAAGCAGCTACGCGTACTTGCAGTAATTACTAAAGGTCTTCCTCGTCATCGTCTTCAAGAGCTAAGACGATCTGATTAACGCCATTTTTTCCTTCGTTCAGGATTGATGACACAAGAGCCTCACCACTTAGGCCATCATCGATAGCCATCAAAGCACCAATTACCATGGGAAGATTGGCACCACTAAAAGCCACGGTATGGGAAAGCAGGCCTTTTTTGGCGAGAAGATCAAGTGCATTAGTAAGTGGAGAACCACCGATAATGTCACCAAGAACAACAACCTCGTCGTCAGCAGTAAGTGGCTCAAGAATTTTTGACAAATTCTCTCTATATTCAGCTGCTCCCACGCCATCTTCCATGCTGTAGCTCAAGATGTTTTCTCTGGGTCCCATCAGCATGTCCATTACGCTATGCAGACCTGGTGCAAACGTTCCATGACTTACGAGCAAAAGGTACTTCATTACTGCTCCATTCCAGACATCACCACTGTGGCTGTACTTCGCCTGTATTAACAGCCGTACTACGCCAATACAAAATTTCCAGCCTGTTATGTAAATTGCTATGCATCAAAACTTACATTCCAAGCCAAGTGTCACTTGCCTAGCCGTTATAACACAAAGGTATACATGCGCTATTGGCATTCGCAAATTTTTAATATTCTTGATGTATTATTTTTTTAAATTTTATTTAAATAATTCAATTGATTCAGTTTCTTTTAGATGAACAGGCGTTCTAACAGCATAAATAAATATGCAGAAATTTTTTGCATATATGAACATAAAAGTAGCAATATTGCATATATTAGATAAAGAAATGTCCGCTCAGCACTCCTCGAAATACATTTCTAAAAGTAAGAAAGAAGGCCATACAAGATGACCTTCTTAACATGAAATAAAAAAATAATTTTATGTTATGTAACGTGTTATGTTCTGTTTCTGCGATAGAAATCAACAAGAGACTGAGTGGAAGCGTCTTGTTTTGCTAGTTCTTCGTCGTTATGAATTGCAGGGAAAATCTGCTTTGCAAGCTGTTTACCAAGCTCAACACCCCACTGATCAAAGGAATCAATGCCCCACACAACACCTTCAACAAAGGTAATGTGCTCGTAGAGTGCAATAAGCGTACCAATAGCACGAGGATTAAGCTCTTTACCAAAGATAGAAGTAGTTGGCCTATTTCCTTCAAAGACGCGTGCAGAAACCATCCACTCTGGTGTTCCCTCAGCACGGACCTCATCAGCAGTCTTACCAAAAGCAAGCGCTTTAGTCTGCGCAAAGAAATTGGAGAGGAAGAGTTCATGGACGTCTAGGTCTGCATCTTTGGTGGCAAAGGCAGTATTTACAAACGCAATAAAGTCAGCAGGAATAATCTGGGTTCCCTGATGGATAAGCTGGTAGAACGCATGTTGACCATTAGTTCCAGCCTCTCCCCAGAAAATTTCGCCTGTCTTTGAAGTAACCGCCGTACCATCCCAACGAGTAGACTTACCGTTGGATTCCATGGTGAGCTGCTGGAGATATGCAGGGAATCTATGCAGGTACTGACTATATGGAAGAACGGCGTGAGACGCTGCGCCAAAGAAATTAACGTACCAAACGTTTAAGAGACCCATGAGAGCAACAACATTTTGCCTCAATGGAGTGTTCTTGAAGTATTCATCAACTGTATTAAAGCCACTGAGGAATTCTGCAAAGCGCTGTGGACCAAAAACGATAGCCAGCACAAGACCAACTGCAGAATCAACCGAATAACGGCCGCCAACCCAGTTCCAGAAACCAAAGGCATTCTCTGGGTCAATGCCAAAGTCTTCTACCAGATCAAGTGCAGTGGAGACAGCAACAAAATGCTTGCGAATAGCCTCTGCATTCTGAGAATCAGAGCCATCAATAACGCCCTGCTCAGCAAGCTTTTCCAAAAGCCATGTGCGAGCACAACGGGCATTGGTAAGAGTCTCAAGCGTAGTAAAGGTCTTGGAAACAATAACGAAGAGTGTTGTTTCTGGATCAAGATCCTCGGTTTTCTCGCCAAGGTCAACAGGGTCAATGTTAGAGACAAAGCGAGCAGTAATACCTGCGTCTGCAAAAGGCTTCAAAGCCTCGTAAACCATAACAGGACCAAGGTCAGAGCCACCAATGCCAATGCTTACAACCGTCTTGATAGGCTTACCAGAAACGCCCTTCCACTCTCCCGAGCGAACTCGATCGCAAAAGGCATACATCTTGTTCAGCGTCTGGTGAACGTCAGAAACAACATCTTGTCCGTCAACAATAAGCGTGCCGGCCTCAGTTGCGGGACGACGAAGCGCCGTGTGGAGAACTGCTCGATTCTCAGTAGTATTAATATGCTCGCCGGCATACATGGCGTCTCTACGCTCTTCAAGTTTGACCTCTTCTGCAAGGTCACACAGAAGGTCAAGCGTCTCTTGCGTGGCAAGGTTTTTGGAAAGATCAATCAAGAACTGATCAAGCTCAAACGTAAGATTCTGGACACGCTGAGGGTCTTCTGCAAACCAGTTCTTCAGCGTAGCTTTTGTATCTTTTAAGCTGGCGTAATGCTCTGCAAGGGCACGCCAAGCTTTAGTCTGTGTTGCGTCAGTAGGCAAAATATGTGGTGCTGTAGGTGATGCCATACCAGTCTCCTTCTTTTGACTATCTCAAGGATAATCTTCGCAACGCTCATGAAACGCCACAATGTCGTTTTTCGTAAAAAATACGACAAATCGTTACTAATAAGGCTCTCCCAAAGGTGGGACTTGTTTAATAGCCGCCCAGCGCAACTGCTTCTGACGAGGGTCCTCGAGCGCTCCGGCAAAGTTATCAAGATTTACCATGCGCATTCCACACACATGCACAAGAACACGGGGCGAGAAGTTCTTCTCGGCGTCAGTTGTAAGCTGACCAAGCTCATCTGCGTATGCCTCACGCACTGATGTAACTGCTGCGTCATTTACCATGAGCACTGTGTCTGGGCTAAAAGCACTTATCGCCTGTCTGACAAGCTGGGGATTTATAGGATCTCCTGTTTTTGTGGTGGTAAGCAAGGTGGCCCATGCCTCAGGCGCATAGCCTAAATGCTCTAAAGAAGCTTTAAGTGCAGAAAGTTCAGCCTCTTCAAAGTCTTCCTGGCCTTTTACCAATAAAACCGATGCAAAAGCATTGCCTGCCATACACACCCCCTGAGCAGCAAAATCTCCAAACTCATGCGTTGTTTTTGCCATGTAGGCTTCTTTTCGCATAGATCTTTCGCTTGGCATGCGCACCTCTTTCTTATATGCCAACTATGCACGTAATTCACAATTTGAGCAAGTCTACAAAGTTATGTGTATACACTTCACTAATTTGGGGATAAGTTTGCTAAGTGCTTGAAATTAAATGGCCTAAAGGCCGTGTGTAACTGGAGGTTCGTTATGGCACAGCAGCTTACTACTGCAGAGTTCGATTCTGTTCTTGCAAACGCAGACAAGCCTGTTCTTGTTGATTTCTGGGCATCTTGGTGCGGTCCTTGCCGTGCTCTTGGTCCAGTTGTCGAGGAGGTTGGCAATGAGATGGCAGACAAGCTTGACGTTTACAAGGTAAACGTTGATGACGAGGCAGATCTTGCAACTCGTTTCCGCATCGTCTCCATCCCTACTCTCATCCTCTTCAAGAACGGTGAGCCTGTTCACACCATGGTTGGCAACCTTCCTAAGGCTGACCTCGTTTCTGAGCTCAACGCTAACCTGTAAGTTCTTGTGTGCCACGCGGCTGCGCTGGCTTATCATTGAACTAAGCGGCGGTACGTCTATCGGCGTGCCGCCTTTTTGTTACAAGGAGAACTAATGGCCGATAAAAGCCTTGA
>JABZHP010000159.1 GCA_015258785.1 Atopobium sp. | reverse complement strand
GAATAGGAGAAACGCTACCGTCTGGATAGAACAGTGCAGCAGCTCCATCCTTATGAGCAGAGAAGGTATACGCTCCGCCAGAACCCTTATTCATAGACTCAATCTGATCACTGGTCAAATCTTCTTTAGAACCATCTGCATAGTGCAAGCCAAAGAGATAATACGTACCAGGAATGGTGGCAGCAAAATTGACTACCTGTCCTTCAATATAAGCTATCTGTGAAGTATCGTCTGGATTGTCAGAAAGTTTTTTGAAATTAAATGTAATTTCGCTCTTGGCATCACTGTACTTCAGATAGTTGTTGTCGTCCTTATCAAAAAGCATTGGCACACTATCGCCATCATCATACGTACATTGAATGGCAATAGTTCCTTTTGCTTCCCACTTACCATCATTCTTCACACCTTTAAAATTATGCATGAAGAAAGTGCCGTCTTCTTTGAATGAATAGTAAAGAACGGTTCCATCGTTATAGCCCTGATTAAGCATGCCACCATGGTCAAAGGTTTTGCCTTCCTTTGATCCACCTTTAGTTCCAACGCCATTGTCAACACACCAGACGCCAGTAATAATCTTAGAAAAATCTCCGGTTAGCGTTGGATGGTCTGGAATCTCTTCAAGCTTCACAAAATCTGACTGAGAAGGTGCATCACCAGTACCGCCTTGACCGCCATTCTGAGGATCTTGACCAGCTCCGCCAAGAATAGAATCAGGGTTTAAGATTGCCTGCATCACGTCACTATTACAAGCAGCAAGCGTGCTGGCAGCACCGCCTGCAGCCAATCCAGCAAAAGCGCGACGAGTAATCATCTCTTTATTCATACGTTCCTCCTATAAACGTATAAAAGGCTCAACTTTTTATATTCTACTTGAAACGAGTCAAATGTTACACATTAAGCTGCATTCGACTTATGTATCATCCTACTTTGTATGAGGAAGATGAGAGGTAATCAATGTCATAGTGCCCGT
>JABZHP010000158.1 GCA_015258785.1 Atopobium sp. | reverse complement strand
TCTGCGCTATATCAGGTTCCTGAGGAATATACAGTACCTTAATGTCAACTCGACCTGTATTTTCAAAGGCGGTATCCATAGAGCTTGTATCAATAAAGCTCATATCAGTGGAAATGCTCGCGATAATTTTCTTAACCAGAGTAGTCTTGCCAGATCCATTGTCCCCAACAAGTCCAATATGATCTGTATTACCTATAAAAAGTGCTGGAAAACTAAGCAAAGACTCACCAACAGAAATGTGGCCAGGTTCCATCCTAAAGAGAACCTATCTCCTACTCGGTTCAGCGTCAAGCCACACGTGAGCATCATACCGTTTTTCAACTTTACTGTTAGCAACGTTATCCTCTGCTTTTTCAAGCCTGCTCTGTATACGAGCGGACAACTTGCCCGCCTTTCCATCTTGACCAGAAACAATGTAGTGGCGCTTTTTTGCCCTTGCATCACTATCGTTCTTTGCAATACCCTTTCCACTCCTACGTACTTGTACTCGAGATGCTTCTTCTCGACGACGTTGAGCTTCTCGCTCTGTTCGTGCCTTCTCTTTTTGCGCTATGTCTCGAGCATGAATTGCACTTGAACGCTCTAAAGCTACCTGCGAAGATGCCTGCGAATACCCACCAGGCCTCATAGTAGCTGTACCGTTTGTTATAAACAGACATTGCGAACAAAGCGCATCAAGCAATTCTCGATCATGTGAAATGAGTACGCCAACGCCTTTAAATTTTGACAACGCTGCAAACAAAGCATGCCGAGTGGATGCGTCAACATGGTTGGTAGGTTCATCAACAACAAGTACATCGGGAGTAGACCACAATGCACACGCAATCTGAAGACGCTTCTGTTGCCCGCAAGAAAGTGTGTCAAAGCGCCAAGACCAATCATCCTCAATAGACAATTCATTTCTTAACCTTATTGCCAGGTCATCATAAGCAACCGCAAAATCAAAGAGATTACTGGGAGATTCTTTTGCACTTTGAGCACAAT
>JABZHP010000157.1 GCA_015258785.1 Atopobium sp. | reverse complement strand
GTATGAAAAACACCTTTGAGCCTTTGGGAATCTCTGTTGAGGTGCTCAACGGAGAAACAGACCTTACCAGCCGAGAAGACCTGTTTGCTCGTATGGCAAACAATGAGCTTGATATTGTGCTGACTACTCCAGAGTTCCTCTCGCTCCACGCTGATCAGTTTGCTACGTCGCAGAACATCTCGTTTGTGGTGTTTGACGAGGCACATCACGTGAGTATGAATGCTTTTGAGGGCAGGCTTGCGTATGCGCAAATGCCACAAGTGCTAAAGATGCTTGGAAGTCCGCAGGTACTTGCTACAACAGCTACAGCTACTACGCAGGCAGCTCAGCATATCTGCGAGCTCCTCTCTATAGAAGCAGAGCACGTATACAAAGACAAAACGGCTCGTACTAATCTTGAGCTCAAGGACCTTCGTGGCGCTAAGGACAGGGAGTGCGCGCTGCTTTCCCTTGTGTCTGACGGCACAAAAACGGTTGTCTACGTCAATTCAAGAGAGCAGGCACAGGCTTTGACGCGCATGTTGCGTCATCGTATTCCAGAGCTAGGCCACAAGATTGCGTTCTACCACGCAGGCCTGACGCCTCAGATACGCAAAAACGTTGAGCGCGCCTTTAGGCGTGGAGACGTTTGCTGCATTATGGCAACAAGTGCGTTTGGCGAGGGTGTCAATATCTCTGATATTCGCCAGGTTATCCTGTATCACCTGCCGTTTGGTCGTGTTGCGTTCAATCAGATGAGCGGACGCGCAGGTAGAGATGGTAAGCCTTCTAAAATCCAGATGCTTTTTGATGCGCATGATATGCGTGTTAACGAGCGCATCCTTTCTTCTCATGCTCCACAGCGAGAAGCCCTGGTTGCTGTCTATCGTGCTCTTACAGCGCTACAGTCAAAGCTTAGTGCACAGACAGCTGATTCAATGCTCACTGATGAAGACATTGCGCAGATGGCGCTAGAAATTGACCCTCGATCTAAGGCTGACGAGCAAACCGTTCGTGTTGCACTTGACGTTTT
>JABZHP010000156.1 GCA_015258785.1 Atopobium sp. | reverse complement strand
AAGGAATTTTATCGTCAACCTGATATACACCAGACTCAATATCACTCTTAATGTCATCATATATCTGTTGATATAAAGGTTGCACGTTTGATGTACTCAAAACTACTCCTAAGACATTATAGACATCTCAATAATTTAAAACCTTTATAACAATAATACATCTTGCAGCTTAACATCTTGCACATAAACATCTTGTCGAGGGTTTACTTCACAGTAAGAGAACAACTTCCCCGAATATGAAGAAAGGACAGGCAGAACCTGTCCTTTCCTTAGCGTGATTTATAAATCAGCTTAGTACTCAATCTTCCACATATAGCGACGCATGGTCAGAGGATGCTTACGAGCCTCAGCGATCTTCTCGGCGTAAACACGCATGACTGCGGTATGAATGAATGGGTTGAAATAGCCGAGTACCTTGGAGGAAACAACTCCAGCAAGACCGTAATCCTTTGAATCAATGACGGTTACCTTGGAGTTGAAGCGCTGCATAAAGGTTAGTGCGCGAGCGTCCATTGGCCTTGTTGCACCCTCAGACATAAAGAGAAGATATGGCTTTCCATCCTCAGTGAGCTCGAATGGTCCATGGAAATACTCACCTGTGTTGTAAGCTGCGGAGTCAATCCACTGCATCTCAGAGAACAGGAACATAGAGGTTGAGTAAGCAACCTTTGCAGATGCACCAGAGCCCATCAGATAGATAAGCTGATCATCCTTGTAAGCATCTGCGAACTTCTGAGCCTCTGCTCCAGCACTCTGAGCAGACTTCTCTGCCAGCTCATAAATTGCGTTGAGACCATCAATAACATCCTGATAAAGCTCGGTGCCCTCTGTCTGCTGAAGAATCTCTGCTGCAAGTGCCAGGACATAGCCCATCTTCTCGATCTTTGCTGCATAGTTCTTCTCAAAACCGTGAACAATTACGTAGTCAGCTTCCTTAGTGAGTGCAGAATCTGCAACGTGTGTAACAGCAACTACAGGAGCGCCTGCTTTCTTAGCAGTAGTATTGGCTGCAATAG
>JABZHP010000155.1 GCA_015258785.1 Atopobium sp. | reverse complement strand
TCTGCCCAGATGAGCGCAGTAACTGGCGGACTGAATATCCCAGGACTGTTCTAATCCATGGCGTTTGATACCACAAATGATGGTCGCGCACTGCAGCGTTTGCTTGATGAGTTGGGTCGACTACCAGGCATTGGTCCAAAGTCTGCTCAGCGCATAGCCTACCATCTTTTAGAGGTTGATTCCGAGGAGGCTCGCCGTTTGGCGCAGGCCATCTTGGAGCTTAAGCAGCAGGTGCATTTTTGCCCTATCTGCTTCAACTATGCAACGCGTGACGAATGCGACATCTGCCTGGACTCTTCCAGGGATCGCAGTAAAATCTGCGTGGTCTCTGAGCCTAAGGATGTCTCGGCAATTGAGCGTACCGGTGCGTTTCACGGCCTCTACCACGTTCTGGGCGGCGTAATCTCGCCCATGGACAAGATTGGTCCCGAGCAGCTCCACGTGCGCGAATTGCTGTCCCGCTTGGCCGACGGCACCGTAACTGAAGTAGTTCTGGCAACTAATCCGGACGTTGAGGGAGAAACAACCGCAACGTACCTCTCCAGAACTATCAATCCGCTTGGCGTGACGGTTACCCGACTGGCAAGCGGACTTCCCGTAGGCGGAGACCTTGAGTACGCAGATGAGGTAACATTGGGACGTGCAATTGAAGCGCGTCGGGAGGTTTAAGCATGGCAAACCACATGAGAACAAGTTCATCTGGCGAGAAGACCCCTGAGGCTTCATCGGTTGACTTGAAGAACATTTCAACGCTTCGTGCTGGTCAAGGTGCACAAATTTCTCAGAGCCCACGACAGGCCGATAACACGCCAGAACCTCCAAATAGAAAATCGGTCATCATCTTGGTGGTCGCTGCTATTGTTGCGCTTACTGCTCTGTTCTTTATTGTTCGTTGCGCTACAAGTACTAAGAGTGAATCTGCAAGCCAGCAGCCAAAGCAGACCCAGTCCGCCTACGCTGACGAGAAACAGCAGGATGAGCAGGCAGTTGACGGCTCAGTTACCTTCCACGGCATGAAGTA
>JABZHP010000154.1 GCA_015258785.1 Atopobium sp. | reverse complement strand
CTACCTGGGACTGAGCCCGATACCAATTGCTGCCGTGTCATCTTCTCTGAGGCCGATGGCTTTCCTGGCTTAATCGTTGACCGCTACGAGAATGTGCTTGTTGCGCAGGTAGGAACCGTTGGCATGGAGCATCTGCGTGATGCTATCTATCCACTGCTACTTGAAGTATTCTCTGCAGACGGCCAGGTAATTGATGGCATTTACGAAAGAAATGACTCTCCCTCTCGCCTTAAAGAGGGACTTTCGCAATATAAAGGCTGGTGGACAGGTACTTTTTCTGATGAGAATGACTTGATTGTAGAAAGCACCCTTACCCTGCCTTCAACTCACGTTCTTGCAACCGAAAACGGACTTAAATTTCATCTTGACCTGGAGAACAGCCAGAAAACCGGCTTTTTCTTAGATCAAAAATATAATCGTCGAGCAGTTCGTCAGCTTGCACAAGGTCGTCGTGTGCTGGATTGCTTCTGTCACGTTGGTCCTTTTGGTCTTAACGCCGCAGCTGGTGGAGCAGAATTTGTCCGTTGTGTAGACGTCAGCCAAACTGCCATTGACCTTGCGCGCCAAAACGCGGGGCTCAACGAATTAGCAGACCGCATGGACTTTACCTGCGCAAATGTTCTTGAATATCTGCCAAAGTTAGCTCAAGACCGCGCTCAGCTCAAAGCAGAAGGAGGTCCGTTTGACCTCATCATTCTGGATCCACCCGCATTCACTAAAACACGCGACAAGGTTCGAAGCGCTATGCGTGGCTATAAGGAAATCAACGCTGCAGCCATGAAACTGTTACCCCGAGGTGGCTACCTGGCAACTTGTTCCTGCTCACACTTCATGACCAGAGATCTTCTCGCCCAGGCAATTGCCGAGGCAGCTCACCATACTAACGTGCAGCTCAAACAAATTGAAGAGCGACAGCAAGCTCCTGACCACCCAATTCTTTGGGGTGTTCCCGAGAGTCACTACCTTGATTTCTTCATTTTCCAGGTGGTTTAAAACCTACAGTCCATTCTTCAAAGAACATTTTATGATATTTATTCCATATTGTGATATAATACTC
>JABZHP010000153.1 GCA_015258785.1 Atopobium sp. | reverse complement strand
GGTTCTTCTATGCTTCAGGCTGATCTCTCTCACGAGGTTGTTGCTGTTGACATTGAGGACGCTATCCGTATGAATGCAGATTGCATGGCTGTTCAGACTTTCATCGGTGCTGATGGCCAGCTCTCTAGTATTGACAACCTGAGTCAGGTCATTAATGCTGGCTTCCGCTATAGCATTCCTACACTTGGCGTTTGCGCCGTTGGTAAGGACATGGAGCGTACTGGTCGCTTCTTTAAGCTTGCAACCCGTATTATTGCTGAGATGGGCTGCCAGATTGTTAAGACTTATGACTGCGAAGACTTTGAAGAAGTTGTTGCAGCATGCCCAGTTCCAATTGTTGTTGCTGGCGGTAAAAAACTTGCTGAGCGCGATGCTCTGCACCTTGCATATGACGTTATCCGCAAGGGCGCACGTGGCGTTGACATGGGCCGCAACATCTTCCAGAGCACTCATCCTCTGCAGATGGCTGAGGCTGTCCGTATGATTGTTCACGAGGGTGCAACTGATAATGAGGCGTGGGAATTCTTTGAGGATGCAATTCATTAAAGAACATACGATAAGTAATGGTTTTGGCAACATATGATTTGTGTGAGATGAGGCCTACATTCACTTTTTATTGTAAAGCACGCTGACCTTAAGCTGACAATCTATAAAGATTGTCAGCTTTTTCTAAATTTATGGCTGTTCCAAGGTATTTTTATTCTTGAAGGCACAGAATTGAGTTTGAAGTTGATGGACAGACAAATTCTGAACAGAATCTATGTGATAGTTCATGTTCAAAATTACCTTCATATAAAAATGTAAATTAGCTTAACACTGATTTAACACCCTTTCTGTTGTACTGGTTACTACAGAGAAGGGAGAGCCATGGAAGCAAAGCTGGACTTTACAAAAAACTTTCGTTTGCGTTTTATGCCAATTATGTTTTTGGTTTTGGGCATTATTTTTGTGGTGTATGGGGCGTCTCGGGGTGAGGTTCAGACTGTTTTTGCTAAAGCAGTAAGGATTTGCCTTGAGTGTGTGGGTATTGGGTAGGTGGGCCTGTGAAGAAATTATTTGCAGGAGCACAGACTCTTGGAA
>JABZHP010000152.1 GCA_015258785.1 Atopobium sp. | reverse complement strand
ACGCCTGAGCTTGCTTAATACGCTGAGCCTGTGCCGCTTGTCGTTCTTTAACGCGCGTTGATTGAGCCATAGTAAGAACTACCTTTTGTGTTGTGTAAGTACCAGCTTCTAGGGCTTACAGATCAAGAACGCTTTGTGTAGCGTCAGGAACAAGGCCTTCAGGAAGCTCGGTACTAAAGGTTCCTTTATCGGCAATCTGCGCAAAGGTTGCATCCATAGGAAGCTGTCCCAAAGGCTTGAGGTTAAATGCTGCTGCGGTCTCGGCAAGCTTTGATGGACCGTAAGGCTCAATACGCTCATCGCAGTGAGGGCAGGAGATGTATGCCATATTCTCAATCAAACCAAGCACAGGTACATGCATCATTTCTGCCATGCGAACTGCCTTGCCCACAACCATCTGGACCAGATCTTGTGGAGAAGAAACAATTACAACGCCCTCAACAGGAAGGGACTGGAATACCGTCAGCGCAACATCGCCTGTTCCTGGAGGCATATCAATAAGCAGGTAATCCAGGTCACCCCAGTTGCACTGGCTGTAGAACTGCTGGATAGCACCAGCAACAACAGGACCCCTCCAGAGAACAGGATCGGTTTCGTTTTGAAGCACCAGGTTAGCGCTCATAATCTTGATACCGTTTGCGTCCTCGATAGGAATAAGCTGCTCTTCAACGCCGTAAGAGCGCTCATCAGAGATGCCAAACATGCGAGGAATTGAAGGTCCGGTAATATCGCCGTCAAGAATACCAACGCGCTTACCTGCGCGAGCGAGGTTAGTAGCAAGAATGCCGGTGACAAAGGACTTACCAACACCACCCTTACCAGAAACAACACCAATAACGTGCTTCACGCTTGAGTGCTGATTAAGTTCAAAGCCAGCTGGTGGCTGTGGTTCTTTCTTTTTGCCGTGAAGTGCAGCGTCAATCTCTTTACGAAGCGCC
The DNA here is from genome assembly GCA_015258785.1 of Atopobium sp. Taxonomy (GTDB): domain Bacteria; phylum Actinomycetota; class Coriobacteriia; order Coriobacteriales; family Atopobiaceae; genus Lancefieldella. Next base: position 183 of record JABZHP010000152.1, on the reverse strand, counting down.
TCGCGGTCAATATCTACGTCTGCCATGTCTCTCCTTATGTAGCAGTTGTATGCAGTAACTACTTAATTCTACCCATAGAACTTTATGGCAAACGAGATAGCTATAATCTTTTCGGCGCACTTTAGCTGAACGTAGGAGGTTCACATGATTTTCTCGTCAATTAAGAATTTATCTGAGAATGAC
>JABZHP010000151.1 GCA_015258785.1 Atopobium sp. | reverse complement strand
ATACCAGGAAGTCTTCCTAATTCGTCAAGTAAGCGCTGAAGCGCCCGGCCGTCATTTGTTGCATCAAATGCCATGAACTAGAACAACCCTGGAATATTAAGTCCACCGGTAACTGAGCTCATTTGCGCTGATGCCTGCTCTTCAGCAGACTCAAGTGCGTCATTGACCGCTGCAAGAATCATATCCTGGAGCATCTCAACGTCGTCTGGGTCAATTGCCTCAGGATCAATAGAGATATTGGTCAAACGAAGGCTTCCTGATGCAGTTACCTTAACTGCTCCACCACCTGCACTAGCCGTTGACTGCATAAGAGAAGCTTTCTCTTGAGCCGCTAGGAGCTGCTCCTGCATCTTGCGAGCCTGAGCCATCATCTGATTGCGGTTCATACCGCCCATATTAAATCCACCACGTGCCATATTTTCTCCTTACGTCATACCTATTTTAACAAGTTACAATTTTTTCGCAGATACGCGTTTTATTGCTACGCCGCGTTTTATTGCTGCGCTTCGTCTTCTGCGTCCGATTTTTTCTGAATCGACACGGAAATTGCAGGGCCAAACACTTCTTCAAGCATTGAAGCAACGCTATTGAGCTCTTTAGGAAGCTCTGAACGAGAAGCAATATCTTCTTCTGAAGATGGTCTAGCTTCCGGCTTTGGTGTAGCCGTTGATACCGATGCGGGTTCAGAGGCCGTTAGAGTTATGTGCGCTTGGTCTAAAGCTTGTTCATCTACAGATGCGACGCCAACATCTGAATAGGGCACCTGTTCAGATTTGTAAGCGTCAGATGAAACCGATTCAGGAGCCGCTTCATCCCATGGCATTGGATATGAGGGAACAGAGGGAGCTTCCTGGGTTTTTGATTGCTCACTCGAAGGAGACGTTGTAGCAGACACTGAAGACGCTTTCATTGTTGTCGGCACCTGTACATGATTATGAGCAGCACGTTCTTCTCGAGAAATTGATGTTGCAGCAAGACTCGACTCAACGTATGTAATGCTGCGTGGACCAATGACCTGCTCAATGCACGCTTTAATGAGCGTTTCAGCAGCAGCGGTACCAAGCATTTTTGTTGCGAACGATGAACCAACGGGCAGCGTAACGGTCAAAATGTTGCCGTCATCCGATTCAAGTGTTGAATTCAAAAGGAGTGAACCATGTGCTGC
>JABZHP010000150.1 GCA_015258785.1 Atopobium sp. | reverse complement strand
GCACAAAGCTGTAGCAAAGGAAGTTCAACATATGCCCCAAAACCTATGGCTACATCCGGCTTTCCTTCGCGTTTAAAACGCTTGCTCAACTGTCCTTTTGCCCGTTCCAAATTAACCGCTGCACTAAACAGCGTCCAAGGACGTCTACGGTCAAATCCATTAACATGAATGGGGACGAGCTCAAAACCTGCTTCGGGCACTAATGTGCCTTCAAGCTTTTGCGGCTGACCATAAAAAACTACCTTATGACCACGCATACGAAGCTCTTCTGCTAAGGCCAACGCTGGATTAATGTGTCCCGCAGTGCCACCCGCTGCAATTGCAACAGACAACTGCTTCTGTTCTGTCATATCATCTCTCCTAGAAATAAGACCTTATCGTCTTGGTCTTGCATTTCCCCCGCGAAGCCTATCCGTTGCGGAAGGACCTAAGTCAATCCTCTTTCTACCCCGCTTATCAGTAGAAACTCTACCTCGAGGAGCATTTTTACTCTGATTACGACCTTGCATTACTTTCTGGGTAGGCCGAGCTGAAGTACGACCACTGCTTTTGGAGCGAGAAGATCGTGGCATAGGTTTATTTACTCCTGCACCACCCGAAATCATAGTAAATCCCTCAACGTCTTCATATGCCTGATTATCAGACATCTGCCACGTTGCTCGTTGTTTATCGTATTCAGTTTCTGGAAGTCTAGATTGTCTTGAAACAGACAAAAGAAGTCCAACCATCACAATACTGGACATGATAGTTGACCCACCGTAAGAAATAAAAGGAAGAGGCTTTCCAGAAAGCGGTAAAAGGCCTAATACACCACCGATGTTTACAAACGCTTGAATTACAAACATGGAGATACAACCTGCTGCAATAAGTCTACCAGTGAGATCTGGTGCGTAGCGAGCAATTTTAAATCCCGCCCATACAAGTGCACCAAATACTACCAACAGGCTGCAAATTCCAACGAAGCCAAGCTCCTCACCAACAACAGCAAAAATAAAATCATTATGAGCCATGGGTAAATATGAGTACTTTTGTCTTGAAAAACCCAAGCCAACACCAAAAATACCGCCAGATCCAAATGCATAAAATCCTTGCGCAAGCTGATAACCTGCACCATAATAATCTGCCCAGGGATTAAACATAGTGATAACACGAGCGCGTGAATAATCATCTT
>JABZHP010000014.1 GCA_015258785.1 Atopobium sp. | reverse complement strand
CTTCAGAAGGGAAGTGCATGGAATCAAAAAACGGCAAGCATTTTGCTTCATTCGCCGCTGACGACCAGACGGCTGGAAATACTCACACTTCAAAAACATCCGTCGAGATGGTTTCTATGAAAAATTCCGCGTCCTTAAAAAAAGAGGGCAACAAAAAACCCTCTCCTAAAAAGTCTGGCGAGAAACCCGCTAAGAAGAAGAGTTTTGCCTACATCCTTTCCACGCTCTTGCTGGTAGTTGGTATTGGCCTCTTGGTTGTTGCTGGCGTCATGTTTGGCAAAACCCAGCTTGAATACCACGAGCAAGACGTCATCAACGAAGAGCTCGCTACATACGCAACAGTTTCCGAGAAAAAAGACGAGGCTCCAGTTATTGATTGGGCTGGTCTTCAGGCAGTAAACAACCAGGTTGTCGGCTGGATTCAGATTCCAGATACGCAGGTCAACTACCCTGTGTATCAGACTACAGACAACGATCACTACCTGCACACAAACGCAAAAGGCGAGTGGTCAATCGGCGGCCAGATTTTTATGGACTACCAAAACAATCCAAATGGCCTTACTGACCAGCAAACTATTCTCTATGGCCATCACATGAGAAACGGCTCCATGTTCCAGTACATTGGAGCAATGAACGACCAGGCTACCTTCGATAAGGTTGAGACCATCTGGTACGTCACGCCTACTCAGACATATGAACTTGAGCCGGTATTCACCTATCACACCGATGAAGACGACGAGGAAGTCAGGCAGTTTAACTTCGGCTCTGTTGATGAGTTCAGGTCTTATCTGAAGGATAGACTTTCTAGGGCAGTAAGCTCGCGTTCTGATGCAGCAGATGTTATTTCTCGCGCTGACCATGTTCTTACACTCTTTACCTGCAATTACACTGACCAGTATGGTCGTACCATGCTCATTTGTGTTCCAAAGACTGAAGCACAGCCAAAGGCTCAGTAGTCGGCATGCTGACGGTTCAGAAAGAGCATTGGACACAGTCAGAAGCTGTCAGTCAGGGCAGTAAAATGCTACTTTCTTAAAAAATTGTTACACGCTCCGAACATATTTGTTCGGAGCGCTTTTTCTTGCAAATTTCCAGGTACACTGTATGTATTGTTGCCAGACGTGAGAGGCGTTTGATCAAGGGTGACTCAGGCCGAGGCATCCGGAGGGGATCCAATGGAACTTCACGAGGAATGTGGCGTCTTTGGAGTATGGGCGCCTGACCGTGACGTTGCTCGACTCACTTATTTTGCGCTGCACGCACTGCAGCACCGCGGGCAAGATTCCGCAGGCATAGCCGTCGGCGACGGCCATACCGTGCTTATCAGAAAAGATACGGGCCTCGTAACAGAAGTTTTTAACAACGATGATCTCAACGCAATGCCTGGTAAAGTGGCTATTGGTCACTGCCGCTACGGCACTGCGGGCGCCAAGGGTTGGGAGTCCGCTCAGCCTCACATGTCGTCCATCGACGAGACCCTCATCGCCCTGGCGCACAATGGTACCCTCGTCAACTTTGACTCTTTGCGAGAAGAACTGTCTTCTCGCCAGATTTCCTTTAGATCGCACACGGATTCTGAGGTAGCAGCCCAGCTTATCGGCTACTTTACTCGTCGTACACACCGTCTGCGCACCGGTATTGCTGCAACTATGAACCTCATCGAGGGCGGCTACGCCATGGTGCTCATCCGCGAGAACGCCCTCTATGCGTTTAGGGATCCTAACGGCATTCGTCCGCTGGTACTCGGCCATATTGGCGAGGAAGGCGAGAATAACTGGGTAGTTGCATCTGAGACGTGCGCGCTGGATATCGTGGGTGCTACGTACGTGCGCGAGGTGGCTCCTGGCGAGATTATCCGCATTTCCGACAGCGGCCTATCTTCTGAGATGGGACTTTCTCCTCGTCAGCAAGCAAATTGCATCTTTGAACAGGTGTATTTCTCGCGCCCTGACTCTATCATTAGCGGTTGCTCGGTGTATTCTGTCCGTCACCAGATGGGTCGCCAACTGGCAAAAGAAACCCCAGCAGACGTTGACCTGGTAATCGGTGTACCTGATTCCGGCGTTCCTGCAGCTGAGGGCTTTGCACAAGAGCTGGATGTTCCGTTTGGTACCGGCTTGATCAAGAACCGCTACGTTGCAAGAACGTTCATTCAGCCTACTCAGCAGCTTCGCGAACTGGGCGTTCGCCTGAAGCTCAATGCGCTTTCGGACGTTGTTGCAGGTAAGCGCATCGTAATGGTAGACGATTCTGTTGTTCGCGGCACTACTTCCAAGCAGATTGTTCAGCTGCTTAGAGACGCAGGAGCTACTGAAGTACACGTCAGAAGCGCATCTCCAAAGGTTATCTGGCCTTGCTTCTACGGTATTGATACTGCCGATCAGGACCAGCTTGTTGCGGCAAAAATGAGTACAGAAGAGATTTGCGATTATATCGGCGCAGATTCCTTAGGCTTTTTGAGCCTGGAGGGTCTGCTTGCCTGCGTTCCTTCTCGCGGTTATTGTGAGTCTTGTTTTAGCGGCAGGTATCCTGTGGCAATTCCGGAAGACTTCTACCAGAGGTTCTTGCCAGAAAACACCCCAGATAATCTAAACCCATCTTTTGCACGTAAGTTTGACCAGGTAGAACAGCAGTTAATTGACGAGGGCTTTGTCCCCTCAAAGCAGTAAGAAGGAGAATAATGACTACTTCCGCTGATCCAACCAAGCAGATTACCTACGCTGATGCAGGCGTTGACGTTGATGAAGGAGCTCGTGCGGTCGACGCCATCAAGGCTGCTGTTGCTACAACTACTCGTCCCGAGGTCATTGGCGGTTTGGGTGGCTTTGGCTCCTGCTTCTCGGCAGCAGCACTCAAAGACATGGAAGAACCTGTACTAGTCAGTGGCACCGATGGCGTTGGCACCAAGCTTGCTATTGCTCAGCTCCTCAATCGCCACAACACGGTAGGTGAGGACCTGGTTGCCATGTGCGTCGACGACATTGTTCCCATGGGTGCCGAGCCTCTGTTCTTTCTGGATTACGTGGCTGTGGGCAAACTCAAAGCTGAGGCTGTTGCCGAGGTTGTCGGCGGTATTGCAGAGGGTTGTCGCAAGAGCGGCTGCGCGCTGGTTGGCGGCGAAATGGCCGAGCATCCAGGTGTTATGAATCCTGATGACTACGATCTTGCTGGCTTTGTCGTAGGCGTTGTCGACAAACCAAAGATCTTAGGTCCCGAGAAGGTCAGTGAAGGTGACGTCATTCTGGGACTTCCTTCTTCTGGCATTCACTCCAACGGATATTCGCTGGTACGTAAGGTAGCCATTGAGGGTAAGACTGTCGAGGAGCTTAACCAGCCACTAGAGGAGCTCGGTGGAGAGTCACTCGCAGACGCTGTTTTGCGTCCAACTACTATTTACGCAGGTGGATTGCTTGCTGCACTCCGCGCAGGAGCTCCTATCAAGGCTATGGCACACATTACCGGTGGTGGAATCACCGAGAACCTTAACCGTGCACTGCCAGCTCACCTTGACGCAGAGGTTGATCGTGGTGGAGAGGCAGGCCCTGCATGGGATATCCCACCAGTTATTTCATACGTTTCTAGCGCAGCAAACCTGTCTCTTGACGAGCAGTATCGCACCTTCAACATGGGCGTTGGTATGGCACTTATCGTCGACATGGATGACGTTGACGATGTAGCAGAAGCCCTCTCTGACCAGGGCTTTGAGCCATTTGTCATGGGCCAGATTATCCCAGGCACCGGAAAGGTGGTCTACAACGATGCCAATTAAGCTTGGCGTTCTTCTTTCTGGTTCAGGTACCAACCTGCAGGCTATTATTGACGCCATTGATGCAGGCAAGCTAGACGCAACCATTGAACTGGTTGTTTCTTCTCGCCCCGATGCATATGGTTTGAAGAGAGCAGAGACAGCCGGTCTGCAAACCCTGACGCTCTCAAAAGAGACGTACGAAGATCCATTTGTTGCGGATATGGTTATTGCCACCGAGCTCAAGCGCTATAACGTTGATTATGTTGTTATGGCTGGCTACATGCGCAAAGTCGGCGTTCCTATTTTGAACACCTTCCTTAATCGTGTGCTCAATCTGCATCCGGCGTTGCTGCCAAGCTTCCGTGGTGCACATGCTATTCAGGATGCGTATGAGTACGGCGTCAAGGTGACAGGCGTTACCGTTCACCTGGCAAATGCTGATTACGACCGCGGTCCCATTATTGCTCAGCGACCAGTTGTGGTTGAAGAGGGCTGGACCGTTGACCAGCTTGAAGAGGCAATTCACCAGGTAGAGCACCAGCTTTATCCAGAGGTTTTGCAGCTATTCGCCCAGGATAGAGTTCACGTTGAGGGGCAAAAGGTTCGTATAGAGTTAGGCAACTAAATGGCGAGAAATGCCCAGATTAAGCTGAGTGACGTAGCAACATCGCGTGTCAATAATCTAAACTTTATGAGGTTTATTGCCGCACTGATGGTCATTGTTTCCCACTGTTATGCAGTTGTTTTGGGTGGCGATGCTGGTAGCTATCTTTTGAAGTTTACTGGTGACCGCTTGAGTCCAGGCGGTGTTTCTGTTGGCGTTTTCTTCCTCTTTGGTGGATTTTTGATTGCACGTAGCTGTGAGCACTATCCTGAGGCAAAAAAGTTCTTCTCGGCACGCGTGCTGAGGCTTTTTCCTGAGCTTTTGTTTGTTGTGATTTTGACCGCTTTTGTGCTTGGTCCAATACTCTCAACGCTTTCGCCTGCAGAATATTTTACTAATCCACAGACGTACAAGTACCTGCTCAATGGTGTCTTGATTATGGTTCATCAGTTGCCGGGAGTGTTTACCAACAATCCTTCGGGCGACGTGGTCAATGCTGCGCTGTGGACACTTCCCGTTGAGTTTATCTGCTACGTTCTATGTTTTATCAGCTACAAACTCACCAAGTTTGATAAAAAGAAGTTTTTGCTGCTCTCGGTGCCTGTTTTTGTATTGGCAGCAGTGTATTACGTGAAATTTTCTCCGCTTCAGCTAAGCGCTGTACGTGCGGTTCTTCTGTTTTTCCTGGGCGTTTTGATCTGGGTACTTAGAGACCGTATTACTATCTCACCTGTTTTAGGCCTTGCGTCGATTGTTCTGTGGTTTGTTATGGTCTTTAGCGGCATCGATAATCTGGCAATGCTGACGGTTTTTCCTATTGCTTGCTTCTGCCTTGCGTATGGAATGGGCAACCACTTTAGTACGTTTGGCACCAAATTTGAGCTGTCCTATGGTATTTACCTTTGGGCTTTTCCAATTCAGCAAGCGTTGGCACAGTATTTCCCAGCATGGCATCCTTATGTAAATGCACTGGTTGCAGCTTTGCTAGCAACTTGCGGAGCGTTTGTGAATCACTTTGTTGTTACTGCTCCACTTGGAAGATACCTCAAAGAGCGTCGTCAGAAGGCTCTTGAAGGGCAAAAGTCTTCTGAAGCTTAGAAACCTTCCGAAGAGCAGTCGGGTGCTTAAAGGAGAAGTGCCCAGATTAAACTGAGCGACGTAGCAACATCGCGCGGTTATTTTGCCAGGCCCACTAAATAGAATGCAGTTTGCATATACGCAAACGATGTAATGCCCCAGATAAGAGGCACAGTTATGTCCCTAATAGTCTGCAGGGTCTCGTGAGTAGAGCGTTTGGCTATTTGTGTGAAGATGCCACAAACAATAATAAGGACGCCAATGCCCATAAAGGCTGGAACAAGAAATTGCTGTTTCAGCGCAGCTTCTGTCGTAAGAAACATTAGGGCGATAAAAAATGCGATGCCCACAAAGATATAGAAGAGCATGAGCATTCCAAAACGGAGTAGATCAAAGTTTGTGTGCTTAAAAACTTTGCTCAAGTTCCTCTTTCCCAGAAGCAGATACACCGTAAAAAAATAAAAGGCAGCCATAGGAATACAGATAACCCTATAGACATCTATAAGCGCCATATGACCGCCTTATTTACTGAGTTAGCTTGCTGCGTGTTTCTCCGCTTATAGTAGCGCGGTTAGCGCAGTAACAAGTCCAAAGAGAATACCAGGGGCGTTAGCAATCATAATAGGAACATCGCGCTCTTTCTTGAAAGCGCCGTAAATAAACCACACAGTGCAGTTAATCATAGCAACCAGCGGCTGGATAAAACTACCTTTGTTTCCAGCAAGGTTATTGGTAATCTGAGGGATATAAGAAACATACATCATGACTGATAGTATGCTGCCAATCTGTCCCATCCTGTTGAAGAAGTTCTCGTCAAACGTAATAGCGCGCTTTTCTGTCATGTAAAGCAGCCTCCAATGGTTGGTTGACGGATTGCTGATTCTTACCCAATCACTTAAGAAGATATTCGTTAGTTTGTTGCCAAATAACTCGCATCAATCCATTGGCAGAGTTCATCAAAGTCAATTGAGCCATCTAAAAGCACGGAAATCCAATGCTCTTTATTCATGTGGTACGCAGGCAAATAACCATCTTGATGTAGAAGCATTTCCAGAAGAAATGGATCATCTATTTTCACATTAACAAGATCTTTGCGTCTGGATTCCTCCAGACCTAGCTTTTGACCAGGTACATCAGCAACAAGCGCAAACCACTTATTATTGTGTGGGTGGCGTAAAACAGCATACGTTGGAGCTGTCGAGAAGGGATAGTCGGGGTTTATGCCGTACTGATTTGCAACGTAATCAAACAGCTTTTCTCGCATAATCTGGCCTCCCTAGTCCATATTTTATTACATACAAGACGTTCTTTATAGTGAGTCGGAAATTGCTATTATCCTCAGTATATACGCCCTAAACAGCTATACTAAATGTGTCTGTGTATGTAATAAAAAGTCCAAGTGAAGGGCGTCATATGAGCCGAGTTTCTCGTAGAGAAGATGAGTTCTACAGCATGTTCTCTGAGTTTTCAGCGTTGATTGTTTCAACAGCAAAACTGTTTGTCTCCTATATGGAGTCATTCCCAAGTTCAGAAGATTATGAAGTCCAAATCAAGAACTACGAGACACTCTGCGATGACCAGGTAGGAAAGATTATTTCCACCCTCAACACATCCTTTATCACGCCGTTTGATCGTGAGGATATCTCGCGCCTTGCTCTGCTTATGGACGAGATTGCAGACGGCATTGAAAGTGTCTCTGCGCATCTCAGCATGTATGACATCAAAGAGATGCGACCAGAGGCAGTTCAGGTAGCTCATCTGATTCTGTTTGCATCGGAGGAACTGCAGAAAGCTTTTGATCGTCTCCCTGATTATCACAAGGATGACTCAGTCATTCGTCATACGCGCTCTGCAAATGAGTATGAGGACCAGGGCGATGTTGTCTATCGCAACGCTCTGAGCTCTATCTTCAGAAATGTTGATGATCCAATTGAGGTTCTTAAGTGGAAGAGCCTTTTGGATAGACTTGAGTCTACTCTTGACGCTTGCAAGCATGTTGCAAACGCCGTTCAGAATGTTATCGTGAAAAATGGCTAGCATCCTGCTTATTGCGGTACTTGTTTCCGCTCTGATATTTGAGTTCATTAACGGCTTCCATGACACCGCAAATGCCATTGCTACCACGGTGTATACCAAGGCTTTGCCTCTACGCACAGCAATTATCATGTCGGCTATCATGAACTTTATCGGCGCGCTTATGAGCGAGAAAGTTGCTATGACCATTGCGTCTGGTCTGGTTGATATTCAGCTACAGCTTTACGTTATTTTTGCTGCATTGATGGGTGCTATTATTTGGGACCTCTTTACCTGGTGGTTCTCAATCCCAAGTTCATCTTCTCATGCACTTATTGGCAGCCTTATTGGTGCAACCATTGTTTTTACCGGCAGTACAGGTCACATTCTTTGGGCGGGTGTCCTAGAGAAAGTTGTTATTCCTCTGTTTACTTCGCCTCTTATTGGTATGGCCCTGGGCTACTTTATTATGAAACTGGTGTTTGAGATTTTTGCTGACTGGCCACCTAAAAAGGCAAATGGTCTCTTCCACCGTCTTCAGGTGCTCTCAGCTGCGTTTATGGCATACAGCCACGGCAATAATGACGCTCAGAAGACCATGGGAATCATCACGTTGGCCCTGATTACCGCTGGTCTACACGACCCTTCCATGGGCATCCCTCTGTGGGTCAAGCTTCTCTGCGCAACCACTATGGCTTTGGGCACCTCCATTGGCGGCGGCCGCATCATGCGCACCGTTGGCGATGGTGTTACTAAGCTCACGCCAGTTATTGGCTTTGTCGCCGAAACAAGTTCTACCGTTGCAATTGAGATCATGACTGCACTTGGAGCACCAGTTTCCACTACACAGGTCATCACCACATCCATCATGGGCGCAGGATCTGCTCGTCGTCGCAGCTCCGTGCGTTGGGGTGTTGCGCGCAAGATTATTGCCGCTTGGTTTGTGACGCTGCCAGCCACTATGGCACTTGGCGGACTTATTGCTTTTCTGACTAGCTTTGTTCTGGCATAACCTATGCTCAACGTTGTACTGGTAGAGCCCGAGATTCCCGCAAACACGGGAAACATTGGTCGTACCTGCGTAGTTAGTGGAACCCACTTGCACTTAGTGGGTCCATTGGGCTTCTCGCTTGATGACAAAAGCCTCAAACGAGCAGGTATGGCCTACTGGCAAAGTCTTAACGTTTCTGTCTACGATAACTGGGATCAATTTCTGGAGAAGAACGGTCTAGCCCAAGCATCTGGTGCACCTGCTGGGGACGCTGCACACGACGCTGTTGCCATGTCTGGCAGCGCTTACAACTGCACTTTTACGATCAGTAGATCCCCGCTACATTTTCTGACTAAGAAAGCTAAGAAGACCTACACTCAGGCAACGTATCGTGATGGCGATTACCTCATCTTTGGCAAGGAAAGCCTGGGATTATCTGAGGAGCTTCTGGCACAGCATGCTGACGAGTGCGAGAGAATCCCAATGCTGCAAGACTCCGCAAGCCTGGTTAATCGTGAGGACTGGAGTCAAAAGCACGATGCGCTTGACGGTGATGATCAGTACTCTCATCCAGCGCTTTTGCAGCAGGATATCTGCGGAAACTTTATTGACCCTAATGAGTTCTCGGTCAGTGCGCTTAACGTTTCAAACGCCGCCGCTATTGTGCTGTATGAGGCGCTGCGACAGATTGGCTTTCCGGGAATGGATGCTGGGGAGTAATTTTCTGGCTAGAGCTGTGTCTGCCTCCGACAACCTCAAGAATACGTAAACAAAAACCCGAGTGCGAGGCACCCGGGTTTTGTAGTTGCATTAGAACTTTCCGTTATGCTTCGGTTCTTTTCCTACGACGCAAAACAAGAGAAGTTCCCAGGGAAGCCACAGAGGTTAGAGCTGTGCTAACAAGAATCACGCTTGAAGCGTCGCCAGTCTCGGGCAGAGCGCTCTTGCGCTTTGCTGGGGCCTGAGGTGCCGCAGGAGCTTCGGGGTTCTTTGTGTAGTAGAACGTGTACTCAAGCTGGTCTGCAGAAACATAACCAGTGCTATCGCCCTGAAGTGTGTAACCGTCAATCTCACGAGCAGAAACATTCTGCAGGTTAAGCGTCTGGCTGCCAATAACATCGTCGGAATGGATTTGCTCACCAGTCTGTGCGTCAACGTAATGGACGGTATAGCTGTAGCGAGCTTCCTTGCTATATGTGAAGATCAAGACGTTATTCTCGGCATTCTCATCAAGAACCATAGAGCGAGAAGAAACGTCTACATAGGCATAATCTCCGCGATCAGCTGCGTCGAGTGCCCACTTGCTGACAAGAGAGCCGATTGGAGCAGTCTCAGTTGTGGTTGAGAGAATCTGACCGTCATCTGTCTGGTGAATGACCGTGTAGGAGACGGAGGAGTCGTTCTTCTTCCAGAGTGCGTGCAGGGTGATGTCGCCTGTAACTGCTGCGGAGAAGCTGTATACAGAGGGGTTTCCGTTGGTGTAGAGAATCCAGCCAGCAAAGGTGTAGCCTTCTCGTACGGGATCAGCAGGCTTGGTAGCTGCGTCTCCGTAGGTGAGCTCCTGCGAGTTGACTGGCGAGCCACCCTCAGAGTCAAAGGTAACGGTAGCAGTCAGAGGCGCCCACTTGGCATACAGCACCGTGTTGGTTGCGGGCATAGTGGTGTCGGTAACAGGGGTGCCCACGGTCTCTGAGTTGTCGTACCAGCCTTTGAAAACATAACCAGGACGTGGAGAAGTTAAAGAGGCGCCAGGAACATCAGTGCTAGCATTAAACGGCTCTCCGAAGAGGTGAGAGTGCGTAGCAATAGTTGTACCAGAGCTTACGTAAGTAACGGTATAGGTATTGCGCTTATAGCGGTGCTCAATCAAGTTGGAATTGTAATCAGTGATGAGATAGTCGTAGTTGTATGGCTGCCAACTGGTCCAACCGAGCGTATCGTAATTGGTTCCATCAAAATGGCCAATGCTCATGCGGTAGCCGTCATACGAAAAACCAGGATGTCTATTCTCACTCTCAAGATAGCCGTCACCATTGTTTCTTGCAATTTCTGTAATCATGCCAGGTCGTGAAAGCGTGTGGTCTCCGCCCATGTCGTAGGTGCCATCAAGGTTCTGGTAGTAGTAGAAGCGGTAACGTGGACCAAGGGCAGTGGAATTGGTATAGCGACCATAAATTTCAAGCACATTGTCTGCAGTGATTTTGGATCCTGGATCGGTTGTTTTTGCTTGGAAGGTGGTTGCAGTGCCGCCAACACCTGGAATTATGCCGTACCAATAGTAGGTTCCAGAAGGGTCATCGGCGCGCATAGCAGCAAGCATGTCATCGCTGTACTTGTTGCCTGTATTAGGGTTAATGGAATAGGGGTTAAACGCCTCGCCATAACGAAGCGTAAGCGTTGCAAGAATGGAGCCATTTCTCTTTGGACGCACGTTAACGGTGATTGTTGCAAGGTTGTAGTAAACGTTAATAGTGGTGGAACCATCCGCTGCAATAGGAGTTGGATCGCTTTCGTGACTGTACGTTTCAAAGCGGAAAACACCTGTATTTGGCTGAACAGGAGCAGTTGCAGTCATTGTTCCAACAGTTCCGGAAGCTGCAGTAGTTGTGACGTAGTTGTAGTTAGAAGGGTTATTTGGATCCTGAATAAAATAGGCGTAGTGATACGTTGCTGTTGCTGGAGTCCAAAGTGCCTTTGCAGTAACAGGCTCTTGAGGCATGGTGGTAGGCAAAGAATCTGCAATACCATCGTCATTAAGGTCCCAACCAGCAAAGGTATAGCCAGTTCGTGTTGGGTTGGGGACGGCAGGAACAGGATCTCCTGGATTTCCAATTACAGGAGACAGCTCACTGCCGGAAGTTGAGAAATAAATTGCGCTGCGAGGATTGCGGTCATAGTAAATGTACTTAACAGCCTTGCCATCTGCGGTAACCTTGAGCGAAAGGTCTGTAGTTGTGCGCACAAAACCTGGATAGGTAACATCGGAAGCAGTAACAATCGAATCGGGCACACCGTAATTTTCTTCGGAGGACGCCTCAACATAATTGCCGGTAGTCATCTCTTTCATGCGCTTAACGGTGTAGGTAACATAACCAGGCATGTAATAGACAGTCTGCTTGATGTAGTGATCTGAGCCAGAAGCAACGCCAGTAACGGTTGCCTGAGCAGGATCTACCAAGTCATAGCCAGTAATTGTTGGAGCTGTAACAGACCAAGATTCTCCTTCATTTACAACTTGTTTAGAAGGAGCGTGAATCTCTTCGTCGTTTAATACATTAACGTACGAGACTACAACAGAGTATTTACCTGCGTCTTCAATAGACTCTGCAATAGCGGATGCAGGCAGACTGCTCAAAACAAGAGCAAGAGCAAATAAAATGCTCAAAACTTTCTTAGTGCGCATTATTTCTCCTCAAACAGCAACAAGATAGATAAATAATAATAAATGGCGAGAAGGACTTGCTGTTCAAGCTGCAAATTAACCGTATATACACAATCCACTTCTCCTTAAGGTGCAGGAGAAGTGGACGAGAAAAATCAATCGATCTAAGTGAACAGAATGCAATGCGCTCGTGAAATTCAGCGTAGTATGAAATTTGTAGATTTGCACCTGCGACCTCGGCAGATTTCTTTTCAAAGAGCTTGCCAGATTTCCTGAGATGATAGGTAAGAATCAGGATGCTTGCCAGCATAACAAGCGTGCAAATGATGGAACCTTCTGCGCCAAAGCTACCGTCGGTAAGCCAATCCTGGCCACTGCCAAGAGAAAAATAGAAATCCGGTGGCATTTTTCATGTCACCAGATTTCTAATGTAAAGTTGCTGTTTAGCTGTTATAAAGCAGTAAGGAACGTCAAACCGCCCAAAATTACACCAGCAGTATTTGGGATAATAAGAATCCAGTCCTTTTTGGGCTCTTTAGTCCAACCATAGATGACCCAAATGAGACAAGAAACTGCTGCAAATAGCGGCTGAAAAGGTTGAGCCTTTACGCCCTGTAGATTTGCAATAATTTGTGGAATATAAGCGATAAAAACAAATACTCCGATAAAAGCTCCGATAGAGCCTACAAATAGATTGATTTGTTTCTTTGACATAAAACACCTCCTCCTTTGTTATTTTAATTAGAAGGAGGAGGTGACGAAAGAGTTACCCTATCCGTGAAATTAGAATTTAATAAAATTGGGTTAGTTATGAAGAAGCGTTTGCGGCCTCAGCGGGTTTCTCGGTAGGCTTCTTTGTAAAGAGCTTGCCAGATTTCCTGAGCTGATAGGCAAGAATTAGAATAGTTACCAGCATAACAAGCGTGCAAATGATGGAACCTTCTGCGCCAAAGCTACCGCCGGTAAGCCAATCCGGGCCACTGCCAGGGGCAAACTGCAGCAAAGAACTGCCTGTAGTGCTACCGCTTACCAGAACTCCAAAGATGTTGCCCTGAGCAAAGTTCCAAGCTCCATGAATGCCAGCAGCTCCCCAGAGATTGTCTGTTTTGATGATGTAGAACGTTTCCAAGACGCCAAAAAGAATCAGGTCAATCAGAGACTGCATAGTAAAGCCACTGTTGAACATATGGAGAAGACCAAATAGACTGCTCGAAACCACGATTGCAATAATTTTGTTGGACTTCTCTGCCATGACAGGAAGAAGCCAGCCCCTAGTAATAAGTTCTTCTGTTCCGCCTTGAATCAGCCAAAACGGAATAGTGAGAAGAACAAAGCCGAATGCATAAGGCGTAAAAGTAGTGCCAACTAATTGATAAGATCCGGTCAAAATGAGAATCAGCATCACAACAGAGAAGAGAAGAATTCCTAGAGCAAAGCCTTTGAACAGCTCTTTCTTCCAGTTATCTTTGTAAAACCCCAGAGTAATAATCGGACGTTGTTCAAAGAACTTAACCCATAGTAAAAAGAGACCAGCAATAAAGACGAAAGAAAAGAGTGAGAGTAGGAGGTAGTAATCTCCAAAAAGCTCCTGCATATTTGAGGGATTAGAAAGACGATCTGTAAGCTGTGGATTTGCTAAGAAATAGGGGACTGCGGCAAGAGCTGCTGAGAAAGCCATTACAATGGCGCCGACAATTTGTCCAACAATCATAGTAAAAAAGGCAAAAAAGGGGCTAAGCCAAGCAGGAGTCAGTCTTTTTGCCAGCTTGACGTCAGAAAACATACGATTTTCTTGCATAAAAACTCCTAGTAGGTGTCACTCAAGGTACGTCATAAAACTGACGGAAGTCCAGTGACGATAGCAGCAGACAGCGTCTACCGGTGATTAGTTCTCCTTATACTTTAAGAGAAAATCGCAGCAATCGCCACCATGGCCTATGGTTTTTGTGCGGCCCCAGATAAGCTGCGGATGCAGATTGCCATATCCCGCATCGTCACTGTCACAGTATGCAGCGGTTATTTCGGGGCAGCCGTATTTTTTGGTTATCTCATAGTAGGGGCAGCTCACAATATTGAGGCGAGCTTCGTTACCATGACTCTCTGGATATTCAAAGGCAAATCCTGCGCTTGATGTGCAGCTTTTCTCGATACCTGATTTAAAGAGGCGAGGAAACTTGCGTGCAAGACCAAACGTTTTGATGGCCCATTGGAAGAGTGGGACTCGTTTGGCAGCAAATCGCTGGAAATATTCGCGAATATACCAGACGGCCTTTTCTTGTGGGATGCCCTCTGCGCGCAGAGCTTCATAGACTGCAATACCAGGGTAAATGCGTTTGAAAGAGTGAGCACGGAGTTCTTTGGAATCGGATGCATTTTCTGTACAGAGCGCCTCGAATCGCGTTTGAGCTGCCTGTGCAATCTGATCTGCTTTTGCTTTGCCGAGGTCCTCGGCGGCTATCGCGCACGTATCTTTGATGAGCTGCTGAACTTTCATACGAGCCTCACTAGTCGTAAAAAATGCCCTGATGAAAAGCTAAGTAGTGCACATTAACAATTGTACGCTTAAATTTTTGAAACGCAGTGAGTGCAGATGTCTAGCGATGGCTTAGGTAAAGTTCTTTACTATCTCCAGACCAAGAAGCAGTGCCTTTTCATGCGAATCTTTACCAAAGTCCCTCTCGTCATATTCATGAACGTTTGCCAAAGAGTCTGCCGTAAAAAGGAACTGTCCAAACTGAGCTCCTCGTTTTCTGCAGCAGGCGGCTAGTGCCGAGCATTCCATTTCTACAACTGAGCATCCTTCTTGCAGGCGATACTCAACCATGTCCTTTGTCTCACGGAAGAAACCGTCAGTAGACCAAGTGGTACACGTCTCAAAAGGGAGACCGTCTTTTTTGAAGGTCTCTTCTATGACAGAAATTGGCTCCTTATCAAGCTCTATATACCTTGATGCTGGAAGATAGTGATAGGACGTTCCTTCCGCTCTAAGAGCTTTAGTGGGGACGAGAAAGGCATTTTCTTGTATCTCTTTTAGAACGCCGCATGAACCAACTGCAATTATTTTCTTACATCCACAGGTAACCAGTATGTCCATTACCTGTGTGGATGAAGCAGATCCAGTAGGGGATTGAACTAAACAGATTTTCTCGCCATATGAATCTAAAACGTAGACTTTAATATCTCGAGAAACGGTCACGATTGTTTCTACGACTTCTGCTTCGTGCTGGTTGGCGTAATCATGGACAACGTCTCCGAGAAATGCAAAGAGGCACTTTTCTGGCAGCTGGCCTGCGGTCCATTCGTGATCTGCTGAAATAACCTCTGAGGAGGTATCGTCATATTCTAAAAGAGGTATTTCGTTTTTTATAATCACGGGAGCTCCTGAGTTGTAAGTGCCTTTGAGAAGTCTACCATCATTAAACGTTGCACTTGCTTTGAGAATTCAAGAGGAAAAAACGTCGGACAAACAAAACAAATCGAGAATACATCCGTATACTGATTGACAACGTATACCATTTGTATCAAAATCACCTTAAAAGGAGCTGATACTATGGCAACAAGTCCTACTCAAATTCGCATCGATAGTAATGTCAAAACAGAAGCAAATAAACTGTTTAAAGAACTCGGCATCGATATGTCAAGTGCCGTAAACATCTTCTTACGCCAGTGCGTTTTGCACGGCGGCCTTCCTTTTAAAGTGGAAATCCCAAAGTTTAATGCTGAAACACTGGCTGCTATGGAAGAAGCACGCGATATCATGTCAGGTAAAATTCAAGCAACCTCCTACAACACCACAGATGAACTGTTTAAAGATCTCAATGCAGGGGTTTAAGTTATATGCTTAAACTTCAAGCAACTTCTAAGTTTCGGAAGGATTACAAGCGCATTAAAAAGCGAGGTCTTGATATATCTCCACTCCAAGAGGTGCTCGACAAACTCTGCGCTGGGGAAGCTTTAGACCTAAAACACAAAGATCACGCTCTTACTGGATCCTACCAAGGGTTTAGAGAATGCCATATTCAACCAGACTGGCTTTTGATTTATGCTATTCATAAAGACGAGCTTATACTTGTTGCTTCTCGTACGGGAAGTCACGCTGATTTATTTAATATGTAGCAAATCATGTCTAGGAGTTCTTTTGTATACTCCTCTGGGCAATTGATGGAATATTCGCCATGATATAAGTCTTTCTTTATTTCAAGAACGCTATTAGGCAGTGCCTTATGTAATTGTTCTGCTGAACAGATCATCTTTTTCTGTTCTTTTTCGCCGACAAGTATATGGATGTTGGCGTGGACATCTTGAAGGCCGGGTTTTATCTCATAGGATGTATTTGCTTCCAAGAATGCAATCATGTTTTCTTTTGAGATTTGTGATGTGTCCCGATAATAGTCTTCAAATAAATCTTTACGAATATGAAGATAGTCAAATTGCATTTGAGCAAAGCTCTTCTTTTTTACTAAGCCATAACTTAGAGAAAACGTTGGCTTGATCAGGAGATTTGTCAGCTTGGAGGGAATGACAGACGCACTTTCAATGATGGCGTTTTGACAAATTGAGTTTCGTTGCGTCAGCATTTCTACTAAAATCTGTGCGCCAAGGGATAGGCCTCCAATAAGGAGAACCGAGCCACCAAATTCTTTATCGATAAAAGAAATGAGCCGACTTGCGTTTTTCTCGATGCTTATAAAGTCACTGTCACTACCTGCATGTCCGTCAAGGATTGGCAGCACAACGTGATATTGATCCTTCAGTAGTTCAGCCTCGGCTTTATAATTCCACCAAGATAAACCGCCGCCATGAAGCAGCATGATTACGTCGTTATGTTGTTTTCCAAATTCTACCGTTTTCATAGCAGCTCGAATCAGTTTGTGCCTTTAATCTAGGTCCGAGAAAGCACCACAACGCACTCAACGTGCTTGGTGTGGGGGAACATGTCCACAGGCGTCACGCGCTCAATGGCAAAGCCACTGTCGAGAAGAACTTTGAGGTCCCTGGCCTGCGTTACAACGTTGCAGCTCACGTACACGATTTTCTTCTGGGCTAGCTGAGTTGTTGCCTTGAGGAAGGTGGGCGTGGAACCAGCGCGAGGCGGGTCAAGAATAATGACATCAAAGTTCTGACCGTCTTTTGCCAGAGCTTGCATGTAGCGAGTGGCATCGTCGCAGATAAACTCAGCTTCAAGCTTATTGTTTCGAGCGTTTCTGCGAGCCATCTGAATGTTGTTCTCAACCTGGTCAACACCAGTGAGCAAGAGGTTGATGCCCTGAGCTTCGGCAGCGTGTGCCAAGCAAAGTCCAATGGTTCCTGTGCCGCAGTAAGCGTCAAGAACTCGTAGGTTGTTAGTCGGAGCGGGTGCGTTTGTTTGCGCGGAGGCGCCGACCTGAGCGGCGCCGGTCTGCTCGGAGCCAACAAGCTCGGCGCCAGCTAGCGCGCCGTCGATGGCCAGCTGGTAGAGCACCTCAGTTTGCTGAGGGTTGGTCTGGTAGAAACTGGTTGGACCAATCTCAAACGTGCAGCCCAAAAGTTTGTCGCTCATGGATGTTGAACCCCAAAGCAGACGGGTTTCTCGCCCTAAGATTGCGTTGGTGCGCTTCTGGTTGACGTTCAAGAAGATGCTGGTCAGCTCGGGATGTGCCTTGCGAAGTGCGGCAATAAACTCCTGCTCATGGGGTAGATGTTGGCCGTTGACCACCAGCACCAGCATGACGTCATCGGTGGCATATCCGCAGCGCACTACGCCGTGGCGCAGCGCTCCCTTGCCGCGATCTTCCTGGTAAGCATGGATGTTGAACTGGCCGGCAAGATACGCCACGTCGTTGAGGATAGCACGAGCTCGACCGTCTTCTACCAGGCATTCCTTTGAAGCAATAATTTTGTGCGTTCCGCTTGCGTAAAAACCAGAGCGAACCGTGCGGCCCTTACCTGGTGCAAAGGGCGTTGCTGCCTTGTGACGATACGCCAGGGGCTCGTCCATTCCGCGGATGGGCTCGATAGTTACGTTATTGATGCTTGCTAGCGGGGCGAGAAGTTCCTCTACCTGCGCTTGTTTGCGCTTAAGTTGGATAGGATAGGGGACCGAAAGCCATTCACAGCCTCCGCAGCTACGCGCAATAGAGCATGTTGGTGTCTTGTATCCCATAGTTCCTCTCCAAATCTTGGGTTACTACTATACCGTTTGCGGGCTTAAATGGCACGTTGAGGGGATTGTTGTATCTAATATGTTTCATTTTTTGTATCGTTTCCCGTTTGCCTAGAAAACCGTTAAGCTAACAGGCACAGTATTTTGGCGAGACAAAAGAGGTGGACTATGGCTCTTATCAGCAAAATTGGTATTATCGGCGCTAATCATGTTGGCGCACATGTTGCAAACGCCCTACTTTACCAGGGACTTGCAACTGAGCTCTACATTAGCGACACAAATGAGGTCCTCTGCAAGGCTCAGGTAAACGACCTGCTGGACGCAATGCCATTTTATCCACACCCTGCTCGCGTCTTTGAGCTTGATGACCGTTACGAGGAACTTGCTGGCTGCGACATTATCGTTAACGCCGCAGGTCACGTAGCTGCTGCTGCGGGCAATCGCGATGGCGAGCTCTTTGTTACTACTGACGAGGCCAAGAAGTTCGCAAAGCGTATCGCAGACGCTGGCTTTGATGGCGTTTGGGTCAACATCGCAAACCCCTGCGACGTTGTTACCACCGAGCTCCAGTATCTGACTGGCGCTGACCCCTACAAGGTTATCGGCTC
This sequence comes from Atopobium sp., assembly GCA_015258785.1. GTDB lineage: Bacteria > Actinomycetota > Coriobacteriia > Coriobacteriales > Atopobiaceae > Lancefieldella. The sequence goes on along the minus strand of JABZHP010000014.1, from coordinate 3,633 downwards.
CGGCACCACGCTGGACTCCGCTCGACTCCGCCACGCCCTTTCTGGCGCAACTGGTTATCCAGCATCTTGCATCAACGCTTGGATGCTTGGCGAGCACGGCAACGGCATGTTTGCTTGCTGGTCGCACGTTTCTATTGGCTGCCTCACCCTCGACGAAGTTGCAGCTCAGACGGGCAAGACCTTTGACCTTCCAGAGCTTGAGCAGGCTGGTCGCATGGGCGGTTACGTCACTTACAGCGGCAAGCAGTGCACCGAGTACTCCATTGCAAACGGAGCTGTCGAGGTCATCAAGGCCATTGTCCACGACACCAAGCTGATCACGCCAGTTTCCACGCTGCTCAACGACGTGTATGGCGTGTCTGGCTTCTATTCTTCACTTCCTGCAGTTATCGGCGCCAATGGTGTCGAGAAGGTCTTTGTGCCCGAGCTCTCCGACTCCGAGATTGAGGCATGGCGCAAGTCTTGCGAGCATGTCAAGGGCAACATCGACCAGCTCGGTTGGCTTGAGGTAGACGCTCGTATTGACTAGCGCGCCGCACGCCGTACCGGCTGTAGCCGCGATGGGCGCGAGGCTGCGGGCTGCGGCAGGCGCGAGGCTGCAGGCTGCGACGGGCGCGAGGCTGTGGCTGCGAGTAGGTAATAGTGCACACCGAACACCGAACACACCTTGGGGTTTCTCCCGAGGTGTGTTTTTATGCGTTCAAGCTGCCTCTCTCCATTTTTTTGATTGGCTCTGATTGCGAGCCTGAAAAGCTCATCATGTCTGAGTAAATTTACTCAGACATGATGAGAAAAACCGGCAAATCGCTCAGACAAGGTGCACTTTTCCGGCAAATCATTCAGACATGGCGAGAAAATCAGGCTCCATGAGAGTGCTTGTGAAACTAACCTCGGATTCAAAAGTCACGTCACGAAAGGTCCGCCTGAAAAGTGCAAAGAATCTGTATTTGAGCCACCGATTCTTTGACAAAATCAGGCAAATCTACCGATTCTTTTACATTTTCAGGCAAAAGTTACAGATTCTTTGCAGAAATCAGGCGCGCTCGATCCAAGCCTTACAGGTCGGTTACTTTTCTCGAAGAGACGAGCTTCTCGCCACGTGCAGCGTTCTTCTCGCCACGCGCCATGCACCACGTGCAGCAACCTTCTCGCCACGCGCCACACGCACCTTGCGCGACCAAGCGCTCATTGCTCGCCGTTTTTCGCGCACTGCTCGCCGAAAAACCACCGTCTCACCTGCAATTTTTGAATAACATTTAAATAAAAATTTCTCTTGACTTGCAATCAATGTGATATCACAATGATGCCAACAGAAGGCTCATTGTCACAAAGGAGATCTTATGAGCACCGAGAAAATCATTAAGTCCAAGAGTGGTTGGCTGTTCCTGCTGATTACCATTGCTCTTTTTGCAGTTGCAGCCCTGTTTTTGGCTAATTTTGTACTCAGCGCTATCGCTGCAGACAGAAATCCTCGCCTGGATCCGTCATTCCCAAGCATCATTGGCGCGCTGGTATTCTTCTTTGCCGGCCTGTTTGTTTCAAGTGGCCTGTTCAGCCTCCAGCCTGGTCAGGCAAAGGTGTGCGTGCTATTTGGTAAGTATATTGGCACCGTTAAGGACGAGGGCCTTCGTTGGGCAAATCCTTACTACGCCAAGACCCTTTCTACAAACGTGGGTGACCTATCTTCTCTCGCTGCAGGCGTTACTCCCAGTGTAAACGTGCACACCTCCATCATTTCCACCCGTGCTCGCACGCTGAACGGCGACGTCCTCAAGGTCAACGACCGCATGGGTAACCCAATCGAGATCGCAGAGGTTGTTGTTTGGCGCGTCAGCGATACCGCAAAGGCCCTCTTTGACGTCGACGATTATGACAGCTACGTTGCTATGCAGGCAGAGACCGCGCTCAGGCACGTCGCGAGCATCTACAGCTACGACCACATGGAGGATGAGTCCGAGTCCAACACCGCAATTACCCTGCGCTCTAACATCGAGGAAGTCTCCGAGGCGCTTCAGTCCGAGCTGAGCCGCAATCTTTCCGTCGCCGGTATCACCGTTGATGACGCTCGCCTCACGCACCTGTCCTACGCTCCTGAAATCGCGCAGGCAATGCTTCGCCGACAGCAGGCAGAGGCAATCATCGCTGCACGTAAAAAGATCGTCGAGGGCGCCGTTTCCATGGTTGACATGGCTCTTACTCAGCTCTCCGAGAATGGCGTCGTTGAGTTCGACGAGGACCGCAAGGCTGTCATGGCTTCCAACCTTATGGTTGTTCTCTGCGGCGAGTCCGAGGCTCAGCCTGTACTTAACACCGGTTCCTTGCAGCAGTAAAGCATGGCGAGAAACCCATGGCACCTCGCAAACAATATCCACTTCGTGTAGCTCCAGAAGTCTGGGAGGCGGTTGAACGCTGGGCGCAAGACGACATGCGTTCAACCAACGCTCAGGTAGAATGGATACTTCGCGATGCTCTGAGAAGGGCAAAGCGCTCTCCAAAAGTTCAAGACACTCGTGTGAACAAGATAGATAAATTGGAAGAAGGAAACTAACATGGCCGACAACATCCCACAGCCACCTGTTCCTAACGCTCCCGTTCCTCCGGTTGCACCCGCAGCTCCTGCTGCTCCTGCGGCTCCCGCACCCGCTGCTCCTGCCGCTGCTGCGCCTACTGCACCTGCAGCCGCTACTGCGCCTGCGGCTTCTCCTGCACCGGCCCCAGCTCCAGCGGCTCCTGGCGAGGTTGTTCCCGTGTTGAGCGTTCAGCACTTCACCAAGAAGTATGGCTCTAAGGTGGCTGTTTCTGACCTTTCGCTCGACGTCATGCCTGGCGACATCTACGGTTTTATCGGCCACAACGGCGCAGGTAAGACAACGCTTATCAAGTCCATCGTTGGCGCCCAGCCATTTGAGGGCGGCGTCATTTTTGTGGATTCAAAGAATGTGCTGGTTGACCCTGTTGGCTCAAAGCAGGTCATCGCTTACGTCCCAGATAACCCAGACATTTACGAGTTCATGAGCGGCATTAAGTACCTCAATTACGTCAGTGACATCTTTGGCGTTCCTGCAGAGAACCGCGTCGAGCGCATTACTACGTTGGCCAACCGCTTGGGCATCACTGATTCCCTGGCAAACGCTATTGGCAGCTACTCTCACGGTATGAAACAGAAGCTGGTTCTGATTTCCGCCCTGCTCCACGAGCCAAAGCTTATCATTTTGGACGAGCCATTTGTTGGCCTGGATCCAGCAGCAAGCTTCGAGTTGAAGAAGATGCTGCACGAGCTTGCCGACCGCGGATCTGCCGTGTTCTTCTCGTCACATGTTCTTGAGGTTGTCGAGAAACTCTGCAATAAAATTGCAATTATTCGTCAGGGCAAGCTTCTTGCCGCAGGTAAAACGGATGAGATTCGCGGCAACGCTTCTCTTGAGGAAGTCTTCCTTGGACTTGAGGCCGGCGCTCCTGGTGTTTCTGCCGAGATTGCTCAGGATATGGCCACCACAAAGGACGGCGCCACTGTTCAGCCAGTCATTCCTGCAGCACCAGCAGCTCCAGCTGCTCCAGCAGCCCCTGCAGCACCTGCGGCACCCGCAGCACCAGCAGCTCCAGCTGCTCCAGCAGCCCCTGCAGCACCTGCGG
>JABZHP010000149.1 GCA_015258785.1 Atopobium sp. | reverse complement strand
ATCCAGACGCGGAAACAGAATCGCTGAACTCGCCGCGCGTGACAAACGTAGTGCTTGGCATCACGGTGGTGTTCTGGTTCTGTCCGCCTTGGCACATAGGCAAAATGAACAATGTGACGAGAAGAACAAAGACTCCAGCGGCTATTCCTGCCTTAATAAGTTTCTTTTTACGACGAGCTTTACGGTGACGAGCCAAACTCTCGTACGCCTCACGAGCCTCAGCGTCTTCCTCACTTTCACCTGGAGAAATAACGCCAATCTGTGAGCCCAAGTTAGCTGTCTGATCAGCAATTGTTGGCAACGTAGAGGCAAAGGCTGCTTGCTGATATCCCTCAGGAGGTGTGGGGATGTTGGGGGCTCCGGCGTCTGTAGCGCCTGTAGTGCCCGGCGCACCTGTGGAGCCCGCACCACCTGCAGTGCCCGCACCGGCCGCATTTCCCTCGTTGGCTTCTTGCTTTGAACCGTGATTAAAGTGAAGCATAGGCCCCTCCGAAATCCATGCTTAAACACACAAGCAATCTCAGAAGAAATCAGTTTGACCTTTTAGTTTATATAAAATTTTTCAGCAAAAGTTAGTTTGCTTAAACAACTACGGCGAGCGGTATGAAAGCAGCGGTCTGTGTCAGCGAGATACTCAAACACAAACGCGCAACCCTCGTAACTGTCCAACGTGTTTCTCGCCCCTATTGCACCACAAGCTCAAAGTTGCTATCTAATCGCTTAATACTCCATTTTATAGATGTAGCGGAATCAACCAGCGAGAGATCGTGTGAGACCAGTAACAAAGCTCCTGGATATCCAGACAGTAAACGTTCAAGCGCTACGGTTGAACCAAGGTCCAAATAGTTAGTTGGCTCGTCCACTACGATAAGCTCTGGTGATTCGAGTATTCCCTGCGCAAGCATAAGCTTTCTCATTTCACCTGGACTGGTTGACTCACCTGCAAGAATAAAATCAGGATCGGAATTAAGTTGTGCCACAATAGACAACACTCTTCCACGCTGGGAGTTTGATAGCCCTTTGATTTTTCTTACTGTCTCTGTTTTTTGCAGTTCAGTTGGCTCTTGAGGAATATATAACATCCGCACATCGTCAGAAATACTTAAAATAATTTTCTTTATCAGCGTTGTTTTACCACAGCCATTATCGCCAACAACGCCAATATGATCCGTATT
>JABZHP010000148.1 GCA_015258785.1 Atopobium sp. | reverse complement strand
GCAATTTATCTGTCTCAGCTTTTGCCTTCCTTAAAGGCCGCAACTTCACTTGCAATGGGCTTTTGTTGGAAGTCGGGTATTGCAGCTGAGGTAATTGGATTGCCGTCGTTTTCTATTGGTGAGCATCTGTTTAATGCAAAAATTTATTTAGATATTCCTGCTCTTTTTGCGTGGACGCTCGTGGTCATTGCTTTAAGTGCACTTGGCGAGAAACTCGTTTTGTTTCTTGTCTCATGGGTGACCAAAAAGCTGGAAAAGAGCTGTGCATGATGTGTACTCTTTCAAAACAAGATACGAAGGCTTTACAGATAGAGGTAAAAGATCTCTCAAAATCTTTTGGAGAGGTACAGGTTATTTCACATTTTTCGTATACGTTTAAACGGGGGATATACGTTATATCAAGCCCATCTGGTGCAGGGAAAACAACACTTTTACGCATTGTGTGTGGGTTAGATGAACAAGATAGTGGGGAAGTTGTTATAAGTCCGCATATACGTGTAGTTATGATGTTTCAGGAAGACAGGCTTCTAGAAAACTTGAGTGTAATGGCAAATATTTTATTGGCTCGTCCAGAGTGTTCTGGAAGTATGCTGCAGACGCTTAAAAATCAAATCGTTGCTGCTTTAGATGCTGTTGATCTTATGGGTTTTCAAGACAGACCAGTTAATGAACTTTCTGGCGGACAAAAACGTAGAGTAGCGCTTTTACGTACTCTTTTTACTAAAGCAGACGTTTTATTGTTTGATGAACCATTAAAGGGTTTGGATAAAGTATTAAAGGATAAGGTTATCGGTGCTATAAAACCTTACCTCACATCAAAGATTGTAATTTGGGTCACACATACTCCTGAAGAGGCTAAACTGTTAGATAGTGCTCACTACGTACAATTTTAAAGGAGTAGGTGTGTACAAAGTTATTCTTGCTGGAGGGATGGCATCTGGTAAGTCAACAGTGGCTCAATTGTTTGTAGATGCTGGTGGTGTGCGTTTTGATCTTGATGAGGTTTCTCGCAAATTGTTAGCCCCAGGTAGTGAGTGCACCTGTCGTATTGCTGAAGCTTTTGGTACAGATCTTATTGACCCAAATACGCAAGAAATTAACCGTAAAGAGTTGGGTCATAGAGCTTTTGGTTCGGAAGAGTCCACTAAACTTTTAGAAGATTTAGAGATGCCATTATTAAGGCATACATGAA
>JABZHP010000147.1 GCA_015258785.1 Atopobium sp. | reverse complement strand
GGCTTCTACCTGGTAGATCCTGCGACGGTGGCGGGCGCGGAGCTGGATGCGGGCTCGGAGCCGGGTGCGGGTCCGAGCGACCACGAGCCGCGCACTCCCGAGCTGCGCACTCCTGAGCTGCGCCAGGGGCCGTTCCAGGGCAAGGTTGCTTGCGTGCGTATTCCGTTTGGTCGGGGAGTGTGTGGTACGGCTGCAGCAACAAAGACAAGTCAGCTGGTGGAGGACGTGCACCAGTTCCCTGGGCACATCGCGTGCGACTCTGCATCCAACTCCGAGGTGGTCGTTCCTATTGTCAAGGATAACCAGGTAGTTGGTGTGCTGGACATTGATAGCCCTAACGTGGCGCGATTTACCCAGGAAGACCTTGCAGGTCTTGAACAGGTAGTAAAAGCGCTTGAGAGCTGCACGAATTTCTCGGCCTTTTGCTAAGATCGACTTGAGCCTCTGGTAAATGCAACTTGGAATTCTGTTAAATACGTCTGGCCGACGCTAAATACGACTAGAGAACTAACATCTGGGTACACAAATCATGTACGGGCGAGTTTGCTCGTGCATGATTTTTATATCCACGCAGCATTCACGGAGAGGTCTGCTCATGAAAAAAATTGTATTTATCATCGGTTCCGGTCGTAAGAACTCGTTCAACAAAACACTGAGCCAGGTTGCCGCAAAGGCGCTAGAGGGCAAGGCGGAGATTGAGGTTGTCGACGTTTTGGACGTCCCTCTGCTCAATCAGGACGAAGAATTCCCAGCTCCTGATGGTGTCCAGAAGGTCAGAGACGCCGTCATGGCCGCCGACGGCGTGTGGCTCTTTACTCCGGAGTACAACTACAGCATCCCCGGTACCGTTAAGAACATCCTGGATTGGCTGAGCCGTCCGCTCACTTCCGATTACGAGAAGAAGTCCGAGACTGCCATCGCTGGCAAGGTTGTCACCGCAAGTGGCGTTGGCGGCCGAAACAAGGTCGCGGGATCGCTCGCTGTGGTAAAGCAGCAGTTCTTGGCCCTGCGCTCCAAGCCAGTTGAGCCGTTCAACGGCTTCTCGCTTCCTGTTACCGCTTGGACCGAGGGAACTTGGGAGCCCGAGCCCGAGATTCACGAGGCAATTGCCCAGCAAGCAGAGGATTTTCTCGCCGCACTGTAAGGCGCGCTGCATAAGGTTGCCGGCGCGTTGGCATAAGGTTGGTAGCGTGCCTGATTTCTGCAAAGAATCTGTAACTTTTGCCTAAAAGCATCAAAGA
>JABZHP010000146.1 GCA_015258785.1 Atopobium sp. | reverse complement strand
CATTAAACATTGCATTTGGCAGCGGTTCTAGTACCTTACCTTCAAGCTCAATTGCGTCTTGCTTAGCCAACTTATATCCTCTCGACACATCGACAGCAACAATCAATCATACATAAAATTGTCTTTCTCGTCTATGTGTATTTTTAAAAACTTGACAAGAAGGACAAAGTGAGTTGTTAGGCAATCCCACCTTGCATCTCGCACCAAGGGCCAACTTCATCCTCAGAAACAATAACTGGTCCATCTGCAGTAATAGCAATAGTGTTTTCATAATGCGCTGAGGGAAGACCATCTGCAGTAACGGCAGTCCAACCGTTTTCTAAAACATAGCAGTCGTATGAACCCATGGTAATCATCGGCTCAATTGCAATGGTCATACCTTCACGTAGTACAACTCCCCTACCAGGACGACCGTAATTTGGAACTTCTGGATCTTCATGAAGGGCTCGACCAATACCGTGACCAACAAAATCGCGCCCAACACCGTATCCATTGTCTTCTGCAAGCTTTTGAACTGCATGACCAATGTCACTCAAATGTGCACCAGGAACTGCAGCAGCAATGCCGGCTTTTAGACAATCGCGAGTAACCTCACAAAGAGCCTGAGTTTTCTCGTCAACTGAACCACAGTAAAAAGTCCAAGCATTATCACCTGCCCAGCCATTTACCGTAGCTCCTGTGTCAATGGTAAGAATATCGCCATCCTGCAAGATTACATTTGCAGAAGGAATACCGTGAACAATCTGCTCGTTAATCGAAGAACAAACGCTTCCTGGAAATCCACCATAACCTTTAAAGGTTGGTGTACCTCCATGAAGCCTCATAAATGCCTCAACCGCACAATCAATCTCAAGCGTAGAAACACCAGGCTTAATCATTGAACCTGCACGTCTCAGAGCTGCTTTAGAAAGAGCTCCGGAGACTTTCATTGCGGCAATCTGTTCAGGTGTTTTAATGGTAATCATAATGAAAGGAGATTCTTGACGTCGGCAAATACCTCGTCAACAGGACGATCTCCATTGACCTCCTTTAGAATTCCATGACCCTTATAGTACTCAATAAGAGGTGACGTCTGTGTCTGATATACCGCAAGACGCTTACGAATAGTCTCTGGTTTATCATCATCGCGTTGATACATTTCACCATGACAATTTGGACATGTATCGGTACCTGCAGGTGCTGTATAACCACAATCTTTACAAGTACGTCGAGAAGAAAGGCGCTCAATAATAACCTCAGGTT
>JABZHP010000145.1 GCA_015258785.1 Atopobium sp. | reverse complement strand
GTGTGGTATGGGTCAAGAAGTGACTAACTACATTGAATCCCAGGTATTTGATGCAGATTTCTACAATGTTCCTGCTCATACAAAACGTGAAGAGCCTATCGTAGTTGCCGTTTCAGCAGCCCAAAACCAATGTTCAAACACGGGTATTATCATACGCGAGGGCGCAGAAGCAACCGTAGTTGTTGCTGCTTTTGCTGGCGAGAAGAACAATGCAACAGCAGATAGCGCACCTGCAGCAAACACTGCTCTTACAGCAAACGATGCTCCTGCTACAAGCGCTGCACTCACACGCATTGTTATTGAAGCCGGAGCTCGGCTACATCTTATTGAAATGCTCGGAGTATATGAAGGCCAGCAGCACCTCGAGAGTGTTGGTCTTGAGATTCATGAAAATGCTTCTGTTGATGTCAAGCAATACGCACTTGGCGGATCAACCGTTGGATTAGGACTTACTGCTAATCTAGTTGGCGCCCTTGCCCGTCTTGACCTCAATAACCGTTATCATGCAACTCATGAAGAAACGCTTGACATTAACCACCTAGTTCGTATGCGTGGTACTTCCACCCGTGCTCAGGTAACAGAATCTGGCGTACTTAATGAAGCTGCCAAGAAGACTTTACGTGCAACCATTGATCTTATTCGCGGAGCAAAGGATGCTCAAGGTAATGAGGTCGAAACTGTCATGATTCTTGGTGACGATGTTGTCAACAAAACCATGCCAGTTATTCTCTGCGATGAGGATGACGTTGCGGGTAACCACGGTGCTACTATTGGCTCTGTCTCTCCTGAACAAATTGACTATCTTGCAACAAGAGGTCTTTCTCGCCATGATGCAGAGCAGCTCTTTGTGCGTGCTCTGTTTGAAGATGCCATTATCAATGCTCCTGAGGCAATTTCTCATCGTGTAGCCGTTGAACGTTGCGAAGCAGAGCTAGGGGCAGAAATTGCTCACGACTTTGATGATGCTTCCGTTGATACACCATCAAGCACGAATACCGTTGCTCACAAGGGCGGTGCTGCATAATGACCGACGCAGAAATCGCTCTAATTACCGATAACCCTTATAAAGCAGATTTTCCACTTCTTGCAGCAAATCCTGAGGTAGCTTATCTGGATAGCGCAGCCACTTCGCAACGTCCGGCTGCTGTTATTGAAGCGCAGTCATGCTTCTATGAAACAATGAACGCCAATGCATTGCGCGGACTCTACCGTTGGAGTGTTGACGCAACCGCTGCAATTGAGGATGCACGTAATTCGATTGCACAGTTTATTGG
>JABZHP010000144.1 GCA_015258785.1 Atopobium sp. | reverse complement strand
GCGGTAATGAGCTGAACGTTAAGCTTGTTGGTGTTGTTTGCCAGGAAATACTTAGCTGGATACAGCTCAGACATGGATGCACCACAGCCGACAAAAGCAACATGAGTAATAGTGTGGTTCTCAACAATCTTAGAGATAATGCTCTTAGGTTGATTCAGATCGATCTCGTACATTTTTTCTCCTCTTCAAATGGTTTACGCCATTTATTAATGCCGTTTACTAATGCCGTTATGATTTATTAAGCGAGAATACCCAGTGCGGAAAGTGAAATTCCACCAAAGATTGCAATAGCAAGCAACCAACCTGTGTTGACGCCCTTCTTAACCATGTAGAACATTCCTGCAGTTAGAAGCAGTGGAATTGTCTGTGGAAGAATGCTATCCAAAACGTTCTGAAGGACAAGAGTTCCATCCGCAAAGACCAGAGGTGTTGTCAATCCAATAAGAGATGCAACCATGCTGCCAACAGCCATAAGACCAACAATTCCGCAAACGTACATCAGTCGCTCCATGGTGACGCCATCCTGCAGCTTATGCAGGAACTGCTGGCCACCCTGATAACCAAGTTTTGCAGCAAACCAGGTAACCAGAACAGAAGGAACAATGGAGATAAGCATTGCCAGAATTGGTCCCATGATTGAGCCTTGCTGAGCAAGAGCAACACCAAGTCCAAAGGCAATAACACGAATGGTTCCCTGGAAGAACGAGTCACCAATACCAGAAAGAGGACCCATAAGGGAAGTCTTCATTGCATTAATGGAGTCTGGATTAACGCTATCAGGATCTTCTGCGTATGCCTCTTCCATTGATGCAGCAAGTCCCAAGACAAAAGCACTTGTCTGAGGTGTGCAGTTGTAGAATGCCATGTGACGCTTATAAGCCTCTTTTTTGCGCTCTACCTGCTTTGGATCATTTGGATCTGGATAGCATCGATCAATAGTTGGAGCAATGCCATCATAAATCCCATGTTCATTTGACGCTCGTAATTCCAAGAATCCTGAATTGCCCAAGAACGCCAGAAGAACTGTGAAAGCTTTTTATTTAAAGAAACCTTATTCTCAGCCATGATAACTTCCTCCCTACTCGTCATCCTCGAGCGGATCATGCGTGGCACTTACATGAGCTGATTGCAAAGTTCCAGCTCCTGCTCCACCGCGACCAAATTTAATGCCGGAAAGAATAACTGCGAGCACCACTGCAAAGAGTGAAACTGCTGTTACAGAGAGGTGCAAATATGCAGAAAGCAAGAAACCAAGGAACAAGAAGCCCTCCATGCCCTTAGAG
>JABZHP010000143.1 GCA_015258785.1 Atopobium sp. | reverse complement strand
ATGCTACACAAAGCATTCTCAACCTGTAAGATCTAAAAGCTGGTACTTGCACAACACAAAAGGTAATTCTTACTATGGCTCAAACAACGCGTGTTAAAGAACGTCAAGCAGCACAAGCACAACGCATCAAACAAGCCCAGGCATTCCATGTACCAAGCTATATTGATGTTGCAATTCTAGGTGGTGGCGCAGCAGGACTCTGCGCTGCCATCACCGCCGCCGAAGCTCTTGGCGCAAACAAGCGTGTTGTTGTCTTTGAAAAAGCGTTGGAAAGCGGTAGAACTATCCTGGCAACAGGTGGTGGTCGCTGTAACTTCACCAATGCTAATTTGAGTCTTGAAAATTTCTCCAATCCTGAGTTTGTACAAGCCGTCTGCAAAGACAAAGACGCCTTTCTTACAGATATCCTCTCTTTCTTTAGGTCCAGTGGTCTTGTTTGGGCAACTGAAGACGAAGGCAGAATGTACCCTCTTACCAGACAAGCAAGTTCCATCCAATCACTGTTACTCAAACGAGCTCAAAAAGCTGGTGTGCAATTTGCTTTAGGTCGAGAAATAACGTCAGTTAAGTCACATAAAGACGGTTTTACTCTTACTTTCCAAGAATGTTTTAGTGACGAGAAACCCCATAAGACCCAAGCCGCATCGATAGTTATAGCCACTGGTGGACTCACAACCACAAAACTCGCTAAGAGTCTGCAACTGAAAACTACTCCGCTGCGACCTGGTCTCTGCGCACTCACCTGCACCCCTAAGCCTCCATCAAGCCTAGATGGCAAACGTGTTCGTGCTCATGCAACGCTTTTGAGAGACGGTAATGTCCTCAAACAGGAATCTGGCGAGCTACTCTTTAGGCCGTTTGGACTCTCGGGCATTATGATTTTCAACATATCTCGTACCGCTTTACCTGGTGATACACTTGAGATTGATCTTCTTCCCCAGCTTACAGAAGAAGAAGTTGCTGCAGCAGTACATGCTCAAACCACTGACGGTCTTCTCGACCCACAGATTGCTTCTTACCTGGGCACCAATAACTCAGTTGAGACTATTATTGCCAAAGCACATAAAATGACCTTTACCATTACTGGCACGTCCACCAAAGTTGTTCCACAGGTTTGTATTGGCGGTATTTCTGTTAATCAAGTACATACAAACACGCTTGAGGTGCACGATACTCCTGGTCTGTTTATCGCGGGTGAAGCCCTTGATATCGATGCTCAATGTGGAGGCTTTAACCTCTCATGGGCGTGGAAAAGCGGCATGGTCGCCGGCCTATCCGCTGCTCAAAGTGCTGGTCAGAAGAATGCA
>JABZHP010000142.1 GCA_015258785.1 Atopobium sp. | reverse complement strand
ATATAGATCTTTGTCGTTTGACTGGTTGTCCTCTTCATATTTGTCATATTTCCACGGCAAGGGGAGTGGAGCTTGTGCGTGCAGCTAAAAAAGAGGGTTTACCAGTAACTGCTGAGGTGTGTCCACATCACCTTTTCTTGTCCGAAGATGACATTACTAATGTATACAACACTAACCTAAAGATGAACCCTCCTCTAAGAACTGCAGAAGATGCTCAGGCACTGCAGGAAGCAGTAATTGATGGTACCGTTGATTGTATTGTTACCGATCACGCTCCACATGCAGCACACGAGAAGGATTGTGAGTGGGAAATTGCGTATTTTGGTTGCATAGGTCTTGAGACATCGCTTCCACTGATGCTTACTCATATGGTTAAAACGGACAAGCTATCATATGCGGGCTTGGTAAATGCTATGGCAATAAATCCTCGACGTATTCTACGTCTTGAACCAGTTACTATTTCAGCAGGTAGTAAAGCTGATTTGACACTCTTTGACCCAGAAAAGAATATTCACATAACAAAAGAATATTTTGAAAGCAAAGCAAAAAATTCTGCTTTTATTGGTGCTACGCTCAATGGTGTAGCTACTGATGTGTTCGTTGATGGCAAACACGTATTGGTCAATGGGGCCATAACTCCTGGGGAGGAATTATAATGCCATTACGTGGAAACGTGCACGTATATGACTATAAAATTTTAAGTAATATTGCTGTTGCAAAAAATTTGTTCAAAGCTCAACTTAAGGTTCCTCATCTCTGTGCATTTTTGGAGCCTGGGCAGTTTGTTAATGTTCAAGTTCCTGGCGATAAGCGCCATTTGTTAAGAATTCCTTTGTCTTTCTCGCACGCTGATAAAGAAACAGACGTACTTGAACTTATTTATGCCACAGTTGGTGAGGGGACTCGTCGTCTTTCACAGATGCAGCCAGGTGAGGGTGCATCTATTACAGCACCCTGTGGTCGTCCGTGGCAGATACATACAGAGAGTAAAAGAAGCGTACTTGTTGCTGGCGGAGTTGGTATTACTCCTATCATTGCTGCTGCTAGAAAATTAAGGAGTTTGGATGTACCTTTTGATGCAGTCATTGGCGCTCAAACAGCAGAGCGTCTGTTTGGTAAAGAGGAGCTTCTTAGTTTAGGTGCGCAACATGTATATGTCACTACTGATGATGGATCTCAAGGAATAAAAGGGTTTGTGACTGCCGCTCTTGAGGATAGGCTTTCAGAAGGCGTGTGGGATGCTATATATACTTGTGGGCCAGAGCCAATGATGAGAAGTGTGGCTATGCTTGCAATTTCTTGTGATGTAGTCTGTCAGGTTTCTATGGAACGTATGATGAGTTGCGCATTCGGTGCGTGCAACAC
>JABZHP010000141.1 GCA_015258785.1 Atopobium sp. | reverse complement strand
GTAATGGCAAGCTTGAGCAGAATGGCAATCGCGTTGCTCTTGATGTTAAGGTTGGCGATCAAGTCTTTTATGGTAAGTTCGGTGGAACTGAGGTAAAGGTTGATGGCGAGGAATTGCTTCTTCTTCGCGCAGAGGATATTTACGCAATCGTTGAGGACTAACAGATAAGGTTAACAGGCAAGAAAGTTAACTTTTGAAGGTTGTTTATCGCTTGTACTTTTATCGTTTGAACTAAGTAAAGTGAAGCATTCGCTTAATGGAGGAATACTATGGCTAAAGATATTGCATTTGGTACAGACGCACGTGCCAAGCTTGCAAAAGGCGTTAACACACTTGCAGATGCAGTAACTACTACTCTTGGACCTAAGGGTCGTTACGTTGCGCTTCAGCGTTCTTATGGTGCACCTACTATCACTAATGATGGTGTTTCTGTTGCTAAAGAGATTGAGCTTGAGGATCCTATCGAGAACATGGGTGCTCAACTGGTTAAAGAGGTAGCAACTAAGACTAATGACACCGTTGGTGACGGTACTACAACTGCAACTCTGCTTGCTCAGGTTATTGTTAATGAGGGTCTTCGTAACGTTGCTGCAGGTGCAAACCCAATCGCAATTCGTCGTGGTATCGACAAGGCTGTTGATGCTGTTGTTGCACAGATGAAGGGCATTGCAAAAGATGTTTCCACAAAGCAGCAAATTGCTTCTGTTGGTACCATTTCTGCAGGTGACCCAACTGTTGGTGCAAAGATTTCCGATGCTATGGATGTTGTCGGTAAAGACGGCGTCATTACTGTTGAGGAGTCTCAGACCTTTGGTATTGATATTGATACTGTTGAGGGTATGCAGTTTGATAAGGGCTACGTTTCCCCTTACTTTGCAACTAATAATGAGACTCTTACCGCTGAGCTGGAGAATCCTTATATCCTGATGACCGATCAAAAGATTTCTAACATTCAGGATATTCTTCCTATTCTTGAGGCAGTTCAGAAGCAAAGTGCACCTCTACTTATCATTGCTGAGGACGTTGACGGTGAGGCTTTGACTACGCTCATTCTCAACAAGCTCCGTGGCGTTTTGAACGTTTGCGCAATTAAGGCTCCTGGTTATGGTGATCGTCGTAAGCGCATGCTTGAGGACATTGCAGTTCTTACTGGTGGACAGCCAATCATGAAGGAGCTTGGCTACAACCTCAATGAGGTTACTGCAGACATGCTCGGCCGCGCTAAGTCCGTTAAGGTTACTAAGGATAACACCACTCTTGTTGGCGGTTATGGTTCAAAGGACGCAATTGAAGATCGCATCAACCAAATCAAGGGTGAGATTGAGAACGCCACTTCTGATTTTGACCGCGAGAAACTTCAGGAGCGCTTGGCTA
>JABZHP010000140.1 GCA_015258785.1 Atopobium sp. | reverse complement strand
TTCAGTCTCTTTGCGAGAAGTATGACATTCAGATGTACGTCAATCCTGGACCGGGAGGTATTGCCGGCGACTGGAACTTTGCCGTCAGCGTTTGCACAACTCCTTTAGTAACCATTGCGCACCAAGATGACCTCTATAAACCCAACTATGCAGAGTATATGCTTGAACGCGTCAACAGTTCTTCTCGCCCGTTGATTTATTTCACCAATTACGGCGAGCTGCGTGATGGCGAGGAAGTCCTTGAGAATCGCCTGCTTAAGGTAAAGCGTCGCCTCTTGTACTCGCTCTCCAAGCCAGAAAATGCAGGTAAAGCATGGGCTAAACGTCGTGCACTTGAGCTGGGTTGCGCCATTTGCTGCCCAAGCACTACGCTGGTGCTACCCAACCTTGAGACTCCCGTTTTCAAGGCTGGATTTGGCTCTAACCTAGACTGGGAAGCATGGGAAGCAATCAGTAAGCGTGAGGGTGATTTCTTGTACGACACCCGTGTACTGATGCTTCACCGCATTCATGAAGATTCTGAAACCAGCCACCTAATTCACGATAACCGTCGTGAAAAGGAAGACCTTGAGATGCTCAAGAAGTTCTGGCCAACTCCCGTTGCTAAACTTATCAACCTGGCTTATAAGAGCGGACAAAAAAGTAACGGCTAACTCCATTTGTTCTCTACACAAAAAGACCCGCAGCTCAACAGCTGCGGGTTTTTAGTTTGTTTGAATAAAGCTAACCTACTCTTTACTAAAGAGCTCACTCCAGTCTGGAGTTGCAGAAAGAACCGTTCCTACAATAATGACAATGCAGCAAATTACAACCAGTGGAGATGGAATTGCTTCAGGCATAATTGTTGGCAGGATAATACCTGCAAGAGCTGCAAAAATTACCGACCACGCAGAGTAAGAAATGTTCAGTGCCATACCGCGAGAAGCACCGATGGCGTCAATTGCCTTGTAGTAGAAGAGATACGAGGCAGTACCAGCAAGTGCTGCAATAAAGACAACGCCATTTGCAGGAGTGAGTGCAACCTGTGCAGCAAAATCAACGGAACCAGCCAATGGCAAGATGAGAAGACCGTATGCAAATGCAGAGGTGGTTTCCCTTATCTGAAGTGCGGTTTCATTATCAACAGCATCGTCTTGCATGCCCCAAGCCAAAATAACCGCCTCAGAGCCCCAGCCAAAGACACAAGCAGCAACGCCCAAGATACCCACAAGAACGTTTCCGTTACCCTCGCCTGCTGCCGTTGAGAGACCAATAACCATGACGCCAACAAGAGCAACGATAAGGGCAATAACCTGCTTTAAGTTCATCTTTTCTTTGAGCAAAAGCCATGCTAAAACCGAACCAACTGCAGGATAGAAAGCTGAAATAGCAGCGGTGTA
>JABZHP010000013.1 GCA_015258785.1 Atopobium sp. | reverse complement strand
CTTCTAAAGCTGCCAACTTAGCAGGCAATATCGCAAAAGAGCAGATTACCGCTGGGTTTAATGCCCATATTAGGCCAGCACTGCCAAGCGGCGATGCTATTCAGTCATCAGTCGCTCGTGCTCAGTCTGCGCTTCGTTCGGCTCAGACTTCAGTTTTGGCTGCTCAGGCACAGCTTCAGTCTAATTTAGAGAATCGTTTTTCTCGCCCAAAGAACAAGCTTTCTAAGCAGCTTGCAAGCACTGCAGAGTCGCTTGAAGAGATGGGGGAGACCCTGGCTGAGCATCAGGATGCTGCCGCAGATATCGCAGTTGCAGATGTTGTTGAGGGAATTGCCGCTCAAGATGGACAGGATTCTGACGCTCTGTTAGCTTCTACCAAGAAGCGTAAGTCGTTTAGAAATGCGGCAATTGCCGGTGGTGTTGTGGCTGGTGCTGCTCTTGGTTTGGCTGCATACGGTGCTTATTCCATTGCTCCACGTAAGCAAAATGATCGCCTGCTCCTGGAGCGTTGGCATGAGATTGCTCGTCATCGCTATGCTCACCGTGGCCTCTACAACAACGAGACAGGTATTCCAGAGAACTCCCTGCTTGCTTTCCGCGCAGCTGTCGAGAAGGGCTTTGGCTCCGAGGTTGATGTCCACCTGACGGCAGACAACAAACTGGTTGTTGTTCACGATTCAGCACTTGATCGCCTCTGTGGCGTACAGAAGATTGTTGAGGAGTCCACACTTGAAGAGCTCCGTGGCTTGAGACTTCTTGCTACTGACGAGCAGATTCCAACGTTTGAGGAAGTCCTTGAGGTCTATGCATGGAGTGGTTCCGGTGAGCTACCTGCACCTTTGATTATTGAGGCTAAGACACGCAACAATAACGCTGAGCAGCTGACAGAAAAGATTATGCAGGCTCTTGATCTTCGTCCCGTTCGTGCATGCATCGAGAGCTTTGATCCTCGCGTTTTGCAGTGGCTGCGTCAGAACCGTCCTGAGATGCTTCGTGGCCAGCTCTCAGAGAATTTCCTGGTTGACCGCCAGACCAAGCACATGAACATTGCTACACGAGCTGGTGCTACAGCTCTCTTTGGTAATTCTGTTGGTCGTCCAGACTTCATTTCTTACAAGTTTGAAGATCGCAAGAATCCCTTTGTTAAGCTGGCTTGCAATACCATGGGCGCACATCTCATTACCTGGACCGTTAGGAGCGAGGAGGACATGATTGCCTCCGAGCTTGAAGGTGCGCCTGTCATTTTTGAGGGATTTATCCCAACTCCCGCGTCGCTGATCAACTAGCTTTTCACTTGGCGAGAAGAACGATTGCTTAAACTACGGCCAAAATTTATAGGTTTATCTGGGACTCCACGGGTTTCTCGCCCGCGGAGTTTCTTGTGAAAAGTTCCTTAAGATTGTTGTATGAATATATGTACATATATCAATTTAAGGAGTAGACTAGGCATAACAACAACCCAAGGAGGAGCTATGAGCTCAAAGACAAAGGTGAAAATTGCTCGCATTGTCTGTTCTGCTGTTTTGCTAGGTATTGCTTACGCGGTTGAACACGCATTTGACCTGCAGCTCTGGCAGGCACTGTTGCTTTACCTGTTGCCTTACGCTGTTGCGGGATACGATGTTGTTCTAGAAGCATGGGAGAGCATCACTGAGGGCGAGTGCTTTAACGAAGACTTGCTCATGACCATTGCTACTGTTGGTGCCTTGCTCATTGGCTTTGTGCCTAACGGTTCTCCTATGTTTGATGAGGCCGTCTTTGTCATGCTGTTCTTCCAGGTAGGAGAAGTGTTTGAACATCTTGCTTCCGATAACAGCAAGAAATCTATTGCCAAGCTTATGGATATCCGTCCTGACAGCGCAACGGTTGAACGTGACGGACAGCTGCTCACTATTTCTCCAGAAGAGATTAAGCTGGGAGAGGTCATTGTGGTCAAACCCGGCGACCGTGTTCCTGTTGACGCAGAGATTGTCGAGGGTTCTACCAGTCTTGATACCGTTGCTCTTACTGGTGAGAGCGTGCCTCGTGACGCAACGGTGGGGGATAACATTATCTCGGGCTGCGTAAACCTTTCTGGTGTGGTACGTGCCCGCGTTACTCACCTCTTTGAAGACTCTACTGCTTCCCGCATCATTAAGCTGGTAGAGAGCTCAAACCAAAACAAGTCCAAGAGCGAGAGTTTTATTCGTCGTTTTTCTCGCGTGTATACTCCAGCAGTTGTTTACAGTGCCATTGCGCTGGCGTTTTTGCCACCACTGCTCTCGGGAGACTTTGTGGGCAACGCATCAATCTGGATTGTAAGAGCACTGACCTTCCTTATTGCATCTTGTCCGTGTGCGCTGGTAGTTTCCGTGCCACTGGCCTTCTTTGGCGGTATTGGCGCTGCTTCGAAGGAGGGCATCCTAATCAAGGGCTCTGCGTACATTGATATGCTTTCTACCCTTGATACCGTTGCATTTGACAAGACCGGTACGTTGACCGAGGGTGTCTTTGAGGTCCTTGCTGTTCATCCTCAGGCCATTGGCGAGAAGGACCTTCTGCACCTAGCTTCTCACGTTGAGATGCACTCCACGCACCCCATTGCTGCAGCTCTTCGTGCTGCTTATCCAAGCGAGGACGATGACTGTGTTATCACGGACATCAAAGAAATTGCTGGTCAGGGCATTTGCGCTAACGTGAATGGTAAGAGCGTTGCTGTTGGCAACAGCGCACTTATGGAGAGCGTAGGAGCTTCTTGGAAAGCGTGCGAGAACCACGGAACCATCATTCACGTGGCTGTTGATGGGACCTACATGGGCCACATTGTTATTTCTGACCGCGAACGAGCTGATGCTCCAGCAGCAATCGCTTCCCTCAAAAACGTTGGCGTTTCTAAGGTTGTTATGCTCACGGGCGATAAACGCGACGTTGCAGAAGAGATTGCTGCTCAGATGGGCATTACTGAGGTTCGTGCTGAACTGCTTCCACAGGATAAGGTTTCTGCTGTTGAAGGCCTTCTCGCCCAAAAGACAGCTGGTAAGTCCCTTGCTTTTGTCGGTGACGGCATCAATGATGCACCCGTTCTTGCACGCGCTGATGTAGGCGTTGCTATGGGCGGTTTGGGGTCTGATGCTGCTATTGAGGCCGCCGACGTAGTTCTTATGGACGACAAGCTTTCTAAGCTCTCAAAGGCCGTAAAGATTGCTCGTCATACCTTGGGTATTGCAAAGCAAAATATTGTGTTTGCTATTGGCGTTAAGGTTGCTGTTTTGATCCTTGCAGCCTTTGGTTTGGCTCCCATGTGGCTAGCGGTCTTTGGAGACATAGGCGTTATGGTGCTTGCGGTTCTTAATTCCACTAGAGCTTTGAATATAAAGTCGATTAAGTAAAAGAGTCAGGGCTGCTGGCCTAAAAAAGAGCGCTCACAAAGGAGCGCTCCTACAAAGGTTGTTTTCACAAACGGCTGTTTCTACACATAGCCAATTACAAATTACTGAGCCTTCTTACGAAGTCTACGAGCACGGTTTGCAAGATTGCGGACCGTGCTTTCCATTCCATGAGGAACGTAGGCCAGCGATTCTAAGTCTTCTGGAAGGTAGTCAACAAGACTGACAGGCTCTGTGGGTGTGAAATCTGCTGGTACAGGACCTGGAGCAATCAGGTAGGCATGAACCTTAGCGCCTTGGGCGCCAAGTTTTTGTTCGTACTCACTAGGAACATCGTGAGGAAAATCGTTCTGTGCATCTCGCGTTTTCCAAATAAAGTTGTAACCAGCAACTCCAACTTGCTCAAGAGAAAAATCAAAAAGTGGCTGACTGTCCGTTTTAAGACGAACAACACCCTCTTTAGCCAAAACATTTCTATACTGCATAAGACGCTCAGCATCAGTGAGGCGCAACTTTGCCTGCCTGATTCGAGGAAATGGTGCAGGGAAGTTGAGGTAAATAACAGAGACCTCTTCTGGCGAGAAGTACTCATCAATCTTCATGCCGGTACCAGGAACTACGATGGCGTTAGGCACTCCTGCTTCATACATTGTTTTAGCAGCATATGAAATACAGATAGGTTCTGTATCAATGGCTACAAAAAGCACGTTAGGATTTGCCTTAGCTTGAGCAGCAGTAAAAGATCCCTTACCACAGCCAAGGTCTACACGGACCTCAGAGAAGGGAACATGCCCCTCAGCAGTAATTGGCGCACACGCAGAAGCCCACGTACCTCTCAAAGCCTCTGGATGAGGCTCAATAACGCTGGAATACGCCTCTAAGCGCTCTTCCAGAACAAAGTTTTTAGGCAAACGTGCATGTAGTGCGCGCAAAGCAACTCCTCAACAAGTAGGCAAAATCAGCGTTTCTTTACAGAAGCTGATCGAGCGTTTCTCCGTACGAAGGTAGGAATTCTGTCATAAAATCGCGCACTTCTGGAAGAGAATCTGCTAAATCTTCAACAACTCCACGAGTTGAGGCTTCAGCGGTAATAAATTCTGAGTTTCCAGACTGAGCCTCCTCAATACACTTAATGAGTGCTGCAATCTTATCTGCAGCTTTAATAAGCTTTCTAAGATAAGCTTCACTCTCTGAAGCCTCAGCGCTGTGAGTAAGCACCTGAGCATAGGCATCTTGCAGGTCTTCTGGCAGTGTGGAGAGAATGGTTTTCTCGGCACGTGCTTCTACCTGATGATACGCATCTCTAATCTCTGAATTAGCATACTTTACAGGCGTGGGCATGTCTCCGGTGATAATCTCTGATGCATCGTGATACATACCAATAAGCGCTGCACGATCTGCGTCAAGATTTCTGTGATAGCGCACATTTGCAATAGTTGCTAAACAGTGAGAAATAACAGCCACGTCAAGGGCGTGTTCAGCAAGACTTTCTGAGCGAGAATTGCGCATAAGCGACCAGCGCTCAATGTAGCGCATGCGAGAAATAAGTGCAAAAAAGCTGTACTGCGACGAAGAATTCTGAGACATTGCCCCTCCTTAATTTGTTTTCTCAACCTTACCACGGATACCGGACAAAAACTGTTTTGACACAACTATGCAATGTAGTCATAGCAAATATGAAGTAATCAAATACTTTAGATGTTTATATGAAATTATTGATATCTGAACATCCGTTCATGGGTATTTTTGCTCCGCTTACCGGCAACCATGGCTAACTTATTCCAAAGGAGTTAACCCGGGCTTACTATGCAAGTAAACCTCGTCCGTTTAAAAGAAGTGAGCGGACAACAAAGGAAGGATGGGAAACATGAGTAAGTATGCTTTTGTAGGCGGCAAGCTCGTTGACGGTACTGGCGCTGCTCCAGTTGAGGACTCCCTTGTCCTTATCGATGACGACAAGATTACCTATGCTGGTCCTCGTAAAGAGGTCCCAGAGGGATATGAGGTACGTGACGCATCCGGTCATACCGTAATGCCTGGTCTTGTTGATACACACCTGCACTTCTCCGGCAACCTGACCGACAACGATAACGACTGGGTTATCGAGTCGGTTGCTCAGAAGCAGGCATGCGCAGTCAAGCAGGCTTATGACGCTCTTACCCACGGCCTCACCACTGTCGTTGAGATTGGCCGCAATGGTATTGCTATCCGCGACCTCGTTAACATGGGTATTATGCAGGGTCCTCGTATCTTTGCTACCGGCCTTGGCCTTTGCCGCGTTGCTGGTCACGGTGACTCTCACCACCTGCCACTGCAGATTTCCAAGGACGGACACCCTTGGGGCGACCAGGTAGACGGTCCATGGGAGCTTCGTAAGGCAATCCGTCGTCGTCTCCGTGAAGAGCCTGACGGCATCAAGATCTGGGCAACCGGTGGCGGCATTTGGCGCTGGGACTCCGACCGCCTGCAGCTCTTCTGCACCGAGGAGATCAAGGCAATTGCTGACGAGTGCGCACTGGTAGGCATCCCTCTGTACGCTCACTCTTACAACAACTTTGACGCTGCATATGACTGCGTCCGCTTTGGTTGCAAGCAGCTCATTCACGGCTTTGAGCTAGACGAGCGCACCATGAAGCTTATGGCAGAGCAGGGAACATACTTCACCCCAACCATCGGCTTCCTGCCAACTTGGTACGGAACTTATCCACCAGACTGGACTCCAGAGCTTGACGCATTCCCAGGCGAGACTGTTGTCGAGAAGGGCCTTGCACGCACCTACGCTAACCTGCGTAAGGCTTATGACATGGGCATCACCATTACCATCGGCTCCGACTCCTTCAGCTTTGTCACTCCTTACGGCTACGTCACCATCGATGAGATGTATGACTTCGTCGAGAAGGTTGGCATCTCCATCCTTGATACTGTTGCAGCTGCTACTTACAACGGCGCAAAGATGCTTGGCAAGGAGAACGAGTTTGGTGCTGTCAAGGAAGGCCTCTCCGCTGATATCCTTGTAGTCAAGGGCGACGTTGCTAACAACATCCGCGACCTCACGCCTGAGAACATGGACGTCATCATGAAGGAAGGCAAGATTATTGATCGCGGTAGCTTCTAAGCTTCCAGCTCGATAATTTGTAACGCGAAGGTTGGGCCCTGACTCACTTAAGCGTCAGGGCCCACTTTTACAAACAAGAAGTTTATTCTTTGATATAAAAGTTTGACATTTGATAGGAGCTCACTATGTCTGAACCAAAGCAGGTGAAAATTGTGCTGCTTACCGGCTATTTAGGCGCAGGTAAGACCACTATTTTGAACCACATTCTCTCTAACACTGAAGGTATTCACGCAGCAGTCATTGTCAATGATATTGGCGAGATCAACGTTGATGCTGGTCTTATTAAAGACGGCGGCTACGCTAAAGAAGGCGACGTTATTCCTCTAACTAACGGTTGCCTCTGCTGCACCCTTTCTAATGACTTGGCACTTCAGTTGGGTGATTTGGCCGATACCGAGGAGTTTGACTACATCATTATTGAGGCTTCGGGCATCTGCGAGCCAATCCCCATTACCTATAACATTTCTGCATTCTGCAATCAGAGCCAGCATGCAACTAATCACTCTCACCTCAACCTTGATAACATCGTCGCAGTTGTTGACTGTGCTCGCATGTTTGAGGAGTTCCACAACGGCGCCGATCTTCTCGACCCAGATATTGAAGAGGACGACATTGAGAACCTGCTCATTCAGCAGATTGAGTTCTGCTCTACGCTGGTGCTCAACAAGACCGATCTGGTTACTCCAGAGCAGCTCCACGAGCTCAAGGCGCTTGTTCGCGGCCTGCAGAAAGACGCCGTTATTGTTGAGGCAGTCAACGGTGACATTCCAATGAGCGAGCTTATCAATACGGGCCGTTTTGACTTTGACAAAGCCTACGCCTCCGCTGCATGGATGGATGCAATGGAGCACCCTGAGGAGCACGAGGACCCAGAGGTTTTGGAGTACGAGATTACCACCTTTGTGTATCGCCGCCGTCAGCCATTTGACCTGGACAAACTCAACCAGTTTGTGGCTAGCTGGCCAAAGAACATTATTCGCGTCAAGGGTAGCATTTGGATTTCACAAGACCCTGAGATGAGCTACGTATTTGAGCAAGCAGGCAAGCAGGTTCAGTTCTATGAGAACGGCATGTTCTATGCGTCGCTTCCAGAGGATGAGCGAGAAACCCTTCTTGACGAGAAACCCGAGCTACGCGCAGAATGGGATGATGAACTGGGCGATCGTCAAACTAAGCTGTGCTTCATTGGCCGTCATATGAACCATGAGGAAATTGAAGCCGGTCTGGATGCATGCTTGACCGAGTATGTTCCTGACGAGTTTGATTACTAGCGTTTTCAGCGCCAAGAGCTCCGGCGCTTGAGACGAGGGACCCAGTTTATCCGGGTCCCTTTTTTAGGTTAGAGGTGCCTAATGACCAAGATTGAGCAGCTTAAAGACTGGATTCAGTCGTCAGATAACATTGTTTTCTTTGGTGGCGCAGGTGTGTCAACGGAAAGCGGTATTCCTGATTTTAGGGGTACTAACGGTCTGTATCGCCAAGGCGGTATCAAAGTAGAAAATATGACCATTGGCCTGGGCCAAGACGGCTATGACATGGGAAAAGAAGCCTACGACCTGGGAAATGGTGTAACGGTTGACCCCGATAACGAGGAGTCTTTTGCCTACAGCAAGGCGCCAGACTTTACGCTTGAAGAGATATTCTCGCTCGATGTGTTTTTAGATTATCCTGCAGCGTATTACACGTATTTTAGAAACTCTCATCATTTGGGGGAGGCTCAGCCAAACATTGCTCACAAGTGGCTGGCAGACTTGGAAGCTGCGGGAAAGTTGCGCGCGGTGGTAACGCAAAACATCGACGGACTGCATCAAGCTGCTGGTAGCAAGCGTGTGTTTGAGCTCCACGGCAACGAGACGCGTTTTTACTGTCCCGAGTGCGGCCACACCTACACGCTTGATCAGATTGAAGAGCAGCCGTCTGTGGTGCCGCTCTGTCAATGCGGCGCAGTTATTAGGCCTGATATCGTCTTTTACGGAGAGGGCCTTGATATGGACACGGTTTATGGTGCCTTGAACGCCATCTCTCAAGCGGAGGTCCTTGTGGTTGCAGGAAGTTCGCTGGTAGTGCAGCCTGCCGCCGGTCTTCTCGACTACTATGAGGGCAACAAAATGGCCATCATCAACGACCAACCTACGCCGTACGATGCTCGCGCTAACCTGGTGATCAGAGACAGAATTGGCGCCGTCATAGAACAGCTCCTGTAAACAGCTCCTGTAGAAAAACGCCTACCCGCAAGTTCGCAGGTAGGCGTTATCATTTCAATCCATGGCGAGAAACCCGACGCGCGAGAAACCCGCGCAGTGAAAGCTCACATAAGGCGCGACGCGCGAGAAACCCGTGTTAGTTGGCGGTTTCCTCGGCGAGCGTCTGAAGCGTTGCCATGAGAGATGGAACAACCTGCTTCTTACGACTGACAACGCCTGGAAGAACAGCAATGTTGCCATCAACCTTTACGTTAAAGGCGCGCTCGATGACGTTGGCAGCGTTTGCACCATAGAAGAGCATCTCGGTGACCTGGCTCTTAACGTCGGTGAACATGTAGAAGACCATTGGAAGCTCTTCGGACTTAGCAGCTGTCTCCAAGAATGGTCCAACAAGTTCCTCGGCAGCCTTGCGACTGGACTCGGTCATGAAGGAGCCCTGGCCAACGCCAAACTTTACGCCGCCACGGCTGAATACCTTGTAGTCACCGTGGAAGACTTCTTCTGCAGTACGACCAGTGAGGTCTGCGCCAGCGTCAAACATTTGCTCAGAGTAGGCGTCGATGTCTTCTCCACAAATCTCTGCAAGCTTTTTACCAGCAACAATATCGCGCTCAGTGCAGGTAGGGGAGCGGAATGCAAGGGTGTCGGAAAGAATTGCAGAGAGCATGAGGCCAGCAATATTCTTTGGAATCTCAATGCCGTACTCGTGGTAGAGGCCATAGATGATGGTGCAGGTGCAGCCAACAGGGACGTTTCTAAAGGTAATTGGGTTAGAAGTCTCAATGGAGCCGATGCGGTGGTGATCAACAATCTCCATGATCTCGGCCTGCTCAAGACCATCAACTGCCTGAGTGCGCTCGTTGTGGTCAACAAGAATGACATGCTTCTTGCGAGGATTCAAAAGACCAGGGCCGCTGATAAGACCAGCAAAAGTTCCGTTCTCGTTGATAACAGGGAAGAAGCGGTGCCTTGAGTTGGTCATTTCCTTACGAGCATCATCAATTGCGGTGTTGACGCTGAACTTAAGGATGTCGTCAGTGAGCATCTTCTCACGTACAGGCATAGACATGATAAGCAGGCGAGCTACCTCAAAGGTATCGCGAGGAGTGCTGATAATGGCGCAATCACGCTTTTTAGCCAGGTCAATGACGTCCTGAGCAATTGGAGCATCGCAAGAGACAATAAGGCAGGAAGCGCCGTGCTCAACTGCGATAGTCTGGTTCTCATGGTTGCCAGCAACAACAATGATATCGCCAGCATCAACAATCTCTGAAAGAGCGGAAGCGCTGGTACCAACGCGAATATTGCCCTGCTTAACAACGCCCTGAGGATCACCAAGAACTATGGTGCCACCAAGCGTAGAAACAATATTTGCATAGCTTGTCTTAGCCTTAGAGAGCAGGTTTGGCTCGGAAAGACTCATGTTTGCATTTGCAATATCTTTAACGGCAATCAGGCCAGTAAGCTCTTCTTCCTCATCAGTAACGCAAAGTGTATCAAGCTTGACGTCCTGCATAAGCTGCCAAGCAGCATAGAGGCTCATTCCAGCATCAACTTTTGGCTGAGCTTGAATTTCTGCATCTTTAATTTGAGGAGTAACCGTAGTAATAAGCTGCGGCTCTTCAAAGCCAAAGTGATTTAAAACAAAGGCGGTCTCACGGTTGAGTGAGCCAGCGCGACGAGCTTCATAGATAGGGTTATCAATCTGATTTTTGAGATACGCATAAGAAATTGCAGCACAAATGCTGTCTGTATCTGGGTTCAAATGGCCAATGATATTTACTTTACGAATTGCTTCTGCCATCTTCGCCTCCCTGGTAATGTCGATGAGGTAACTTTCTAATTAGAACACACTTTAGTAAGCACATTTTGTTTCTTTTTTAATACCACCTTGTAGTGTACCCCTCTCTCTTTTTACTTAGAACAGAAAATCGCAGAAAAACAGCGGGCGTACCTGTGAATCTGATAAATGTGTATAGGACAAATGACAATTCAAAAGTTGAAGGAAATTAGTACAATGAAAGGGTTAACAAATCGATTGAATTGGAATACCTAGTGAGTTCTCCTACGCGTTTTTCTGCTAAAAAAAGAAACGCTCGTCATATGGTTAAGGAAGCGCACGTCCCTGAGCCTTCATCTGAGGCAAGGGAAGTTGCACCTGTAGAAGCACCTCAGGCTCCCGTAGAGAAGGCTGATACTACTGCAAGTCCAGCAGCTGCTCTTCAGACTGCATCTGAGCAGCTTTCATCAGCTTTTGCGTCGTTTGCGCAGCGTAAGCCCGCAGAAGTATCTGCTGCACAGCTTGCAGAAAAGTCCGCTGCACAGCCTGCAGAAAAACCTACAGAAAACATGCGGTCTAAAGTTGCGCCAGAAAAGAAGAAGCGTCAGAAGACGCCTCTATCTGCACGCAAAAGCATTCGTGTGGAGAAGCGTCCTCGCAATCAAGCAGATCCAGAACCAGAGCAGCGTCATTCTCGCCCGGTGAGTGCGGGCAGAAGAAAGCTCGAGCTGGTAAGCGTTGCTGCAATTTTGATGCTTGCGGTGCTCTCGATTGTTCTGGTTAACCGACCAAGTCAAAAAACGCTGGTATTCGGCGACAATCAGGTGACGTATACCGGCACTACCATTCAGGGAAAGATGAATGGACAAGGCAAAATGACCTTTGAAAATGGCGATACCTACGAGGGAGAATTTGTTGATGGGTATTTCCAGGGTATGGGAACGTACACCTCAAAAGATGGCTGGACGTACGAAGGTCAGTTTGTAAAAGGCCAGGCAGATGGCCAGGGAAGGCTCACTACACAAGACAACATTGTGTACGAAGGAACTTTTAAGCAAGGGATTTATCAAAGTGCGAATTAAATGGTTTTCGCTTGTACGTATAACAGGACTTGTTTTAGTCCTCATATATCACTTTTTTAAGGACGCGCTTCCAGGTGGCTTTATTGGTGTCGACGTATTCTTTACGTTCTCGGGCTATCTCATCACGGCTCTTTTGATTGACGAGTTTGCTCGCTTTAGATCCATCGACGTCATTGGATTCCTGCGCAGGCGTTTCTACAGAATTGTGCCGCCGCTTGTGTTTATGGTGCTTGTGTGCACGCCGTTTCTTCTGCTTGTGCGTACCGAGTTCATTTCCGGTATTAAGTATCAGATTGCCGCAGCTCTTGGCTTTGTGACTAACTACTTTGAGATAGTTCTGGGCAACAGCTACGAGAATCAATTTGCTCCTCATGTGTATCTGCACACCTGGAGTCTTGCCGTTGAAATGCACTTTTATGTGCTCTGGGGTTTGTGCGCCTGGCTGCTTGCTTGCATGAGCAAAACAATTAGAAGCTATAAGGTAAAGATTGCTGGAGCTTCCCTGGTGCTGTTCGTTGTTACTTACTTGGCGATGGCCACCGGCGCCCAAAACTCCACGAATCTTTCTATCCAGTATTTCTCGACGCAAACGCACGTGTTCCCCTTCTTTATTGGCGCGCTGTTGGCATGCGTTGCGGGAATCGCTCAAACGGGCGAGCTCTTCGACCAGCTTGAGCAGAAGCTTTCCACTCAATTGACGCTCGCGGGCCTTGTGGCAAGCTGCGGCGTTCTTGTTTTCTTGAGCGTCTTTATGCACTTCGAGGACCTCTTTACGTACACCTTTGGTTTCCTTTTTGCCTCGCTCGCAGCGGCCGCAATGATTTTCTTTGCTCGCATGTTGCATCAAAAAACCGAGGGCGTCCAAGAGCCCGGAATTGTTTCTTTTGTGGCAGATACCAGCTACGGCGTGTACCTGTTCCACTGGCCTTTGTACATTATTTTTGCCGAGAAGGTCGATCCAGTCCTGGCTGCACTCCTAACCCTGGTGCTTTCGTTTGTATTTGCAAGTTGCTCGTTCTATGTGCTTGAGCCAGCGTTGGCAGGGAAGTCTCCAGAGATCTTCTCGCGCATCAAGCTTGATGGTCAGAAGGTTTTGCGAGGTACCGGCCTTGCGCTTATTCCTTTTGCTGCGGCCGTTGCCTTTATTGCGCTAACCGCTCCACAGCTTAGCGATTTCCAGAACGATCTGCTGCTCAATGCTTCGTTGCAGGAGCAGAGCACCATGACCATGACTCGCAAGCATGCGGATACCTCGCAGGCAAGCAACTACAACGTTGTTGAGGGAGTCACCTACATTGGCGATTCCGTTTCGCTGCGTGCTCGTTCTTACCTGCAGGATGCGCTGCCCGATGCTCAAATTGACGCTTCTGTTAGTAGAAACGTGGCGATGGGCGTAGATTTGCTGCAGTCCGCAATCGACAACAACACCCTTTACCAGGACGTTGTTGTTGCCCTGGGCACCAACCCTGTTGGCGGCTCCGATGCGGTTGATAAGATTGTGGACATGCTACCGCGCGGACACCGTCTGATTTTTGTCACTCCGTATGACGGTAGGAACACCGACCCAAATGCTGGTGCAAATGCCATCCGTGCTCATGAGCTTGAGCTCGCTCAGCAGTACGACTTCATTACCATTGCGGATTGGGCACAGATTGCTCAGGATAATCCTGACATTTGGGCAGGTACTGACTACGTTCACTTTGGCTCAGATTCAGATTCCATTAATCGAGGCGGTACCCTGTACGCGCAGATGGTCAAAGATGCCGTAGATAAAGCAAATCAGGGCCACGTCAAACCTTAATTCAGCTGCGTTTATCCGGGTCTACCTGCGCTTAGTTGCGTCCAGATGCACCTAGCTGCGCCTAGCTGCGCCGTTATTTCCCCGGTCTGGTCGTGACGGTGTTCTTGCTGGTGACATATGGCGTGATTACGCTGGATATCTAGGAGATTTGGACCCTTTGCGGTGAGTTGTTCGGCGCAAGTCGTCTGGTATGAGGCATCTGACACAAGCTATGATCAACGATTTATGGGATGATTCATTTCTGCGTATAAACATGGTCTAATATACGGAATTATGAATATCATCATATAAATAATTTAACTACTGCTATTTTCAAGCCTTCAACAACACACCTATGTCAGATAATCTGCTAAATCCGGGGCGAAAAACACACCTAAGTCAAATAATCTGCAAGATATAGAGGTTTTGGGTGCAATGTATACGCTTTTTGAGCAGATTATCTGCCATAGGTGTGTTTTCGCATCCGTGTCTCGCACCCGCGCGCCTCGTGACGCGCTCGCGCACCCCGCAGCGCACCCGCGCGCCCTCTTTTCCAGCTTCTCTGCTGTGGAGTCCTCGCAATATTTCATTAGAATGGACTATGTGAATATTTCATCTGACAGCCCCTTAAGGAGGAGCACATGGCAGAGTTTGTCTATCAGATGTACAAGGCTCGCAAAGCAGTCGGCGAGAAGGTCATTCTTGATGACGTCACCGTCGGCGTATACCCTGGCGCAAAAATCGGCGTCGTGGGTCCAAACGGCATGGGAAAGTCCACCCTGCTCAAGGTTATTGCTGGCATGGAGGACGTTTCCAACGGCGAGGCTAAGCTTACCCCAGGTTACACCGTTGGCCTGCTCCAGCAGGAGCCGCCGCTGGATGAGACCAAAACGGTCAAGGAGAACATCGAGCTTGCCTTCGGTGACCTGCTTGCCAAGATTGCGCGCTTCAACGAGATTGGCGTTGAGATGGGCAATCCTGACGCCGATTTTGACGCCCTGATGGCAGAGATGGGCCAGCTCCAGACCGAGATCGACGCAGCTAACGGCTGGGATTTGGACAGCCAGCTCTCTCAGGCAATGGACGCGCTCCAGTGCCCAGACCCAGATTCTCCCGTCACCCACCTTTCGGGTGGCGAGAAACGCCGTGTAGCCCTGTGTCGTCTGCTTCTCGAGGCACCTGACCTGCTGCTTCTTGACGAGCCCACCAACCACCTTGACGCGGAGTCGGTGCTCTGGCTTGAGAAGTTCCTGCACGATTACCCCGGCGCTGTTATGGCCGTCACGCACGATCGCTACTTCCTCGACGACGTCGCTGAGTGGATTTGCGAGGTTGACCGCGGACAGCTCTATCCTTACGAGGGAAACTACTCAACTTACCTGGAGAACAAGGCAGCTCGTCTTGAGGCTCAAAACCAACAGGATGCCAAACGCGCAAAGAAAATGCGCGCTGAGCTGGAGTGGGTTCGTTCGTCTCCTAAGGCTCGCCAGGCAAAAAACCGCGCGCGTCTTGATCGCTATGAGCAGATGGAAGCAGAAGCTCGTGCATCCAAGAAGCTCGACTTCACCGAGATCCAGATTCCTGTGGGTCCGCGTCTGGGCCAGAAGGTCCTGGAGGCTGACCACATCCACAAGGCCTTTGGAGACCGCGTTCTTATCGACGACCTCTCGTTTAGCCTGCCAAGAAACGGCATCGTTGGCGTGATTGGCCCTAACGGTGTTGGTAAGTCTACGCTGTTCAAGGCCATTGTTGGCCAGGAGGAGCTCACTTCCGGTACGCTTGAGATTGGCGAGACGGTTCAAATTTCTTACGTTGACCAGCTCAGGCAGGGAATTGACCCTGATAAGACTATCTGGGAGGTTGTCTCCGACGGAAACGACTTTATCAAGGTGGGAGATACGGAGATCCCAAGCCGCGCCTATGTGGCCAGCTTCGGCTTTAAAGGACCTGATCAGCAGAAACGTGCTGGCGTCCTTTCTGGTGGCGAGAGGAACCGTCTAAACCTTGCTCTTACGCTTAAGCAGGGTGGAAACCTCTTGCTTCTGGACGAGCCTACCAACGACCTCGATATTGAGACGCTGGAAAGCCTTGAGGATGCACTTGAGCGCTTCCCAGGATGTTCTGTAGTAACCAGCCATGACCGCTGGTTCTTGGACCGCATTGCTACGCACATCCTTGCGTGGGAGGGCGACGACGAGAATCCAGGTAAGTGGTTCTGGTTTGAGGGCAACTTTGAGGCATACCAGGCCAATCGTATTGAGAGACTTGGCCAAGAGGCTGCTCGTCCTCATCGCATTCACCGCAAACTTACGCGCGATTAACGCATAGGTGGCGCAAGAGCAGCACATTCAAATAGAAGATAAAAATAGTAACTATTTTTATCGTTAAGATTTTGTGCAATCTGTTTAAGAGACTAACAACTGGGTATCAAAAATGAGAAGCCAAAGAGCTTCTCATTTTTGAGAAAAAGTTATGAGGAAAGAGAAGAACATGGCACTTGATACAAACGTTGGTAACATCCTTACTCAGCAAATCAACAAAGAGTTCTATTCCGCTTATCTGTATCTAACCTTTGCAGATTTCTATGAGGAGCAGGGCCTGAAGGGCTTTGCAAACTGGTATGTTATTCAGTCTCAGGAAGAGCTTGCTCACGCACGTATCCTTCGTCGCTACCTGCTTGATAACGATTGGACTCCAACCATGGAGGCAATCGCAAAGCCAGACCTTACCTTTACCAAGGTAGTTGAGCCAATCAAGGCAGCATACGAGCACGAGCAGTTCATTACCGCAAGTATTAACGAGTGCTATGCCGTTGCTCAGAAGGCAAACGATTTCCGCACCATGCAGCTACTTGACTGGTACGTTAAGGAGCAGGGCGAGGAAGAGGCAAATGCTTCCGATCTTCTCAAAGCAGTAGAGATCTTTGGTGGAGATCCAAAGAACCTGTATGACCTTGACCGCGAGAACGCTGCTCGCGTTTACGTTGCACCAACTATGCCAATGTAAGCAGCGGCTTAAGCGCAGCTCGTTCGTCGTAGCGGCTTAAGCGCGACTCGCACGCCGGTGCGCGGCAGTTTGTACGCGCGGCTTGCTCGCAGCTTAGACGCTACAGTGGAGTTTCAATAGCCTCTGATTTGTTCGAAGAGGAACCTGATAGCTCAGCAAAGATGGCACCGCCTATGATGCAGGCGGTGCCTATTATTTTGAGAAGACCAAAAGGCTCGCCAAGGATAAGTGCCGAGAAAATAACTGCAGATAGTGGTTCAAGGTAGCCAAAGACTGCCACGCGCTGAACTGGAATCTTGGTAAGTTGTGGGAAATACAAAAATGATCCAAGGCCTGTGTTAAAGAGACCGATGGTCAGAACGGCCAGCCAGTTTACCGACGCTGGATTTGCGGGCAGTTCAATGCCATGGAATACAACAGTAACCAGAGCAACAATAGCGCAGCCAATGCCCAGTTGAATGCTGGTGCCTTCAATACCAGAAACACCTTTGAGCTGCCTGTTACAAATAACCATAACGGCATAAAGAACAGCAGAGAGAGCGCCTAGAAGAAGGCCAACTGGCGAGAGGTTCAGTCCAACTCCATAGCCAATAATAAGGGCAGCTCCAATAACAACTACAAGAAATCCTAGTATCTTTTTAGCAGTGAGTTTCTCGCCAAATAAAATGGGAGAGAGCGCCATTACAATAACGGGTCCGCAGTAATACTCAAGCGTTGCAATACCAACGCCTACCAGGCGATACGCCTCAAAAAGGAAGGTCCACTGAAGACCCAAGGCAATGCCTGATCCAACGAGCGCCTGGAAGTCCTTGGGGTAGTTTTGAATGGTAAAAGCCTCTTTTTGTACAAGCTTAACCGCGAGCAAAAAGAGCGTGCCCAAAAGCATACGGAAGAAGACAATTTGGTAGCTAGGAAGATTGATAAAGCTTGCAACGATTCCGTTAGAACCGCAGATGATAAGCGCAATTAGGTAGAGCACGGTAGGTTTAAATGTGGCGTCTCTCATCGGCTACTCACAAATTTCTGTATCCACGGACTGTGGAATTCTGTCGTTACAAATTACCTGGTAGAACAGTTTTTCTTGCTCTCGTTGATCGGAGGTCTGACCAAGCATCCACATAGTTTTTGCAACCAGAGCTTCGGTAGTCATGTCGTCTCCAGAGAGAACGCCGGGCATATCTTGATAGGTTCTACCAACTTCATATACACCCAGGTCAAGACCCTCTTCAGGAACTTGGGTGGTAATGACTACGGTGCGACCAGATGCAATCCAATCGGTGATAGCTTCCTCAAAAGAGCCGTCGTATGAGGGGATGCCGCCAATACCAAAGGTTTCAAGCACAATGGCGTCGTAGTCATCCTTCAGAAGGTAGAAGATAGATGGATTAAGCTCGGGGGTCAGTTTAAGCACTATGACACGCGTATTGAGCGTTTCATAGGTTGTAAGACCGCCGTCTACCTGCTCTTCATTTGGCGCACTACGAATAATCTTGTTGCCACGGATGTGGGCGAGCGGTGGATAATTCATGCTCGTAAATGCATTGAAGCTCAGTGTGCGCTGTTTATGAGCGCGGGTGCCGGCAATAACCTCGTTGCCAAAAACCACCACGACTCCGGCGCTTCTGTCGTCGAGCGCGTAGAGAACGGAGTGGTAGAGGTTAAGTTTGGCGTCGGTAAACGGATTTGCCATTGGCTGTTGAGAGCCTGTGAGCACAATGGGTTTCTCGCTATTTTGGATGAGGTAGGAGAGGGCAGCGGCAGTATAGGCCATGGTATCGGTGCCGTGAAGGATAATAAAGCCGTCGTAGGCATCGTACGACTCAATAATGGCGTCTCTGATCTGGAGCCAATTTTGAGGGCGCATATTGGTGCTGTCGATATTCATGACTTGTTTGAAATCAAATTCACAGAGGTCATGAACAAGAGGGACGTTGGCTAAAAGCTCTTCTCCCGAAAGTGAGGGAGCCAAGCCCGATTCAGTGGAAACAGAAGCAATAGTGCCTCCTGTTGCCATCAGTAAAAGTTTCTTCACACGTCCCCCATGAGCTCCAATTGTGCAGACTTTACAGAAAATCAGTCTGTATAGCGCTTTATTGTAACGGGATAGATGCTTTTCAAGGCGAGAAAAGCAAAGTCGGTGTATTCTTTTTTCGGTAAACGAATCTTTTAGCAAGGATTGTTGATGGCAGAGAACAACCTCTTTGGTTTTGGTAAGAAAAAGCGTCCAGCTCAGGTTCCACCTACTGTCTCCCGTAATGGGGAGTCTTCTACCTCTCCGCGTGCGGTACGAGGTCGTCACGCAGCTGTTGGAAGCCGTGCACAGGCGCAGCGTAGGATGACGCAAGATCGCCCAACAAATCCCGTTAACCATGCCCGTGCAGATGCCGCCCGTGCACGTGGTCGAGCAAGAACTGCTTACGGCAATCACTATGGCACGCTCAACCCCAGAGATGAAGCTCAGGCAGCATATGCGGCCAGGAGACGTCGTTCTTCTCGCATGAGGTTGGGTCGTGTGGCGCTGGCAGTATTGCTTGCAGCCATCATCTTGTGGGTAGTGTTTACGCTGGTAAGTTCATGTAGCCCAGGAGGCGCTTTTGCGCATGCTCAGGCGCTTGATCCTACCGTTACCCTGGCTGGTTCCGTGAAGGTCGGATAGCCTTACGGGCTGCGGCGTGACTGTGGAGCACTCAGCAGTTTCGACGTGTAAACTGCTATTTTGGACTCTTGCTTGTAGAGACGCGTGAGAAGTCCAAATTCAAATCAACTGAACCGGTAATACCGTCAACTTGTCCTGTTGAGGTGTATTGCCATATCAAAAAGTTAAAGTTTACGTCTGGTTGATCAACGTATTGTGCCAGCCAAATAGGCTCGTCAAGCGAGACCAGGTCAAAGCGATTCAGATCAACTTTGTTGCCATACACAATGACGCGATATCCCGCCTCTTGAATGGTGGTGCAAAACGCGCGCGCAATAGCGTTAGTTTCTGCAGGGGAAAGGTTGTCGGCGCGGCCGCTGTAATCGGGAGAAGGCTCCAGGTCAAACGCAACAGGGAGAGCAAGCTTTGTAACTCCCGCTTCCCTTAGCTGCTGCAGAACAAAAGCAGCCTCCTCGCGAGCTTCTTCCACGTTAATAGCCTGCGAGAAGAAGTACACACCTACATCAAGACCAGCGCTTTGCGCACCCTTTAGGTTGGTTTCAAACAGCTCATCCGCGCGAATACCGCCCTCGGTGGAGCCGCGGTAGCCAATGCGAAGCATAGCAAACTGAATGTCATCGGCAGCAACAGCTTCCCAGTCAATAAAACCCTGGTGAGAAGAGACGTCAACGCCCGTGCGAGTGAGCTCTTCTCCGTCCACCACATAATGCGCACGTCCCGTTGCGTCATAGCTAAGGTTTTCCCACTCATAGGGAACCTCGTTTTTGATGATCAGTTTGTTGTCAAAAGAGAGGGAGAAAAGTCCCTGGCACGATTGCAACAATGCCAGCACAAATACAATGGCCAGCGTAATGAGTCCCCAGGTAACAACAGGATTGTTCTGGGAATTTTGCTCAAGTGTATGCATCGCCCGCTGCTTACGTTTTGAAGCGTTTGCAGAAGCAGGTGTGTGTTTAGTTTTAGAACGAGTCGTAGAGTTTCTCGTTTTCTTAGTTTTATGTGAGCTCTTAAAAATCACTGGTGAAAGAATTGTCCTTGTTCAAAAATTGGCTCGCAACACACGTTAATGCCCAGCTTGTGATAGATGGACTCGTCGTCGCTTGGAATAATTGACGAGAAATACGCGTCACATCCACGGAGTAGTTGCGTGGCATCAACGGCTTTTCCGGCCAATGGGTTGGTAATTGAGCTGATAGAGAGCGCAATAAGCATCTCGTCGGCGCAGAGGCTGGTGCGAGCCAGCTTAAAGTTGTTCTCTTTTAGTGCGCAAATAGGCCTTAGGACCTCATCTGAGACAATAAACGTCTTCTTCTCAATACCAACTACGTATTTGAGGGCGTTGAGCAAAAGCGACGCTGGCGCACCTAACAGCTCCGAAGTCTTGCCGGTAATAATGGTGCCGTCAGGCATAACCATAGCGCCCGCAAGCTTTCCTGTCTCTTCTGCTTTATGCAAACAAGCAGCATGAGCTGGCGAGAAGTTCTGGTCAACGTTAACGTCTTTCATCAAAAGATTAATCTTTGTGAGTTCACGCTCACCCATGCCCGTACGCTCGAGTTTCTCGGCAGCCCTAAACCACCTGCGTACAATCTCTGCCTTGGAAGCTTCCTGGCAAACCTCATCATCAATAATGCAGTTGCCAACCATATTGACACCCATATCGGTTGGAGACTGATATGGGCTGGTACCTGCGATCTTCTCCATCATGGCCTTGAGCACAGGAAAAGCCTCAACGTCGCGATTGTAGTTAACGGTAACTTTGCCGTGAGCCTCAAGGTGATATGGATCGATGATGTTGTTGTCGCCCAAATCTGCCGTAGCTGCCTCGTAGGCAACGTTTACGGGGTGCTTGAGTGGAAGGTTCCAAACGGGGAACGTCTCAAATTTTGCGTAACCTGCGCGAACTCCACGGGCGTTCTCGTTGTAGAGCTGCGAGAGGCAGACAGCAAGCTTGCCTGAGCCAGGACCAGGTGCTGTCACAACAACCAGAGGATGCGTAGTCTTTACGTACTCGTTTTTACCGTAGCCCTCCGCCGAGACGATAAGGTCAATATTGGAGGGGTAGCCCTCAATGGGGTAGTGGCGGTACACGGCAATGCCCATGTTTTCTAGGCGCGCACGATAGGCCTTTGCCTTTGGCTGACCAGAGTACTGCGTAATGACAACGCCGCCAATGGCAAGGCCGCGAGCACGGAAGATGTCCATAAGCCTCAACACGTCATCGGCATAGGTAACGCCAATATCGCTTCTGCGCTTGCCGTTTTCAATGTCGTTTGCGTTGATGGCAAAGACAACCTCTGCCTCGTGAGCAAGCTGCTGAAGCATCTGAGCTTTTGCGTCTGGAGCAAATCCAGGGAGGATGCGAGAAGCGTGGTTGTCGTCGAGCAGTTTACCGCCAAACTCAAGGTAGAGCTTGCCGCCAAATTCACTGATACGCTGGTGGATTCGATCCGCCTGCATAGTGATGTACTTCTCGTTATCAAAGCCGATACGCATGCGTCCTCCTGCCAAGATTTACTGTAGAAATTGTATCATCAAGCGCAGACTTCCTATACGCTATAAGCTATACAGAAAACAAATAAACAACCAAGGAGTTGTGTATGGATAGCAAGTTTTCACAAGCACCTTCTCGTGGCGAGAAGTTCAAAGAGCTGGCACTGAGTGCCTTGCGTGCATTTGGTTATGGTTGTCTTACAGCAGCTGGAATGAGTGCTGTTATCTTTGCATTTGCGTACTTTACCAGTGGTATGGATATGTTTACGGGCATCGACTGGGTGCGCCGTGTTATGTACGTCATTTCTTCTTTGGGAATTATTGCTTGCGGCGTTGGCCTGCTCTTTAGCGGAAAAGAGTACGAGGACCGTCAGATGGGCTTTACGCGCGATATTGATGACCCCATCAGCCTTAAAGAAGGAAAGCTTGATCCTCGTATTTCAAAAATCGAGACCAATCACCTTTCTTGGCAGGCAGCAATCCTTTATGCCTCAATTGGTATGTTTGTAGTTACCACTATCTTTGACGAGGTTATGAGCCATACCTTCTTGATGTAGGTATTCTCGCTAGTACAGAGGCAGCTCGCCCGTTAACGGATCAATATCTTCTGCGGCCAGTGGCTCAAACGCCAGACAGGTAAATGTTGGTTCTCCATGGAACTCGGTAAAGCCCGCGTCCCTAATAAGGGCCACGACAAAGCCACGAGCTTTTCCCTCGACAGCAAGCTCAAGCAACGCTTCTTCAGAATCAACGTAGACACATACTTTTGCAACGCCAGCATCAAACCAGTTAGTGATTGCAGAGGTATCTTCGTCAGCATGGTCCAAATAGACCCAATTCTGATCATCGGTAACACGAACCTGATCAAGTCGACGCTCTTTTGCAAGTGCCATCAGCGTGGCTTCAACACATGCATGGCTTGCCTGAGCGGCAATTTTACCTTTTCGCATCTTAAGATCGCGACGAATAACAATCATTTGTTTTGATTTATATGAAGAACTTGGCATGAAAAACCTTTCTAGAAACTGAGTGCTAAGTGTACCATTCACGGCTTTCCGATTTTTGTCGCAAGTAAATCTCGAAGGATCAAAAAGGCTCTCTAAAACCAAGAGCGGC
Source organism: Atopobium sp. (assembly GCA_015258785.1). Classification (GTDB taxonomy): domain Bacteria; phylum Actinomycetota; class Coriobacteriia; order Coriobacteriales; family Atopobiaceae; genus Lancefieldella. The sequence goes on along the minus strand of JABZHP010000013.1, from coordinate 483 downwards.
GAGAAGAACGTTGAATGTTCAGCTTGTTACATCAATAAGTTAAATAACGGCACCTGTGTAGAAAGTTGATTCTTGTTCATGCTGCTAAGGTTGACTGAGGAGGTGTCTATGAGAGAGTTAGTTATTTTTGTCATGTATATCTGGGCTTCAATATCGGATATGCGAAATCGCACTATTCCAAATAGAATCCCTCTTTTGCTCGCCTTTTTATGGCCTATTTGGCTTGTGACAAATGAAAAGCCCGCCGAGTTACTGATGAATGCATTATGGAGTGAGCTCTTTGTTATATGTGTACTGATTACAGTAGGTATAGTTACAAAATTTATGGGTCATATGTCTTCTCTGGGAGGGGGAGATATTAAACTTATTCTCTCAACATGCCTTTATCTTGAAATAAAAGAGACATTTGTCTTTTTATTTTTAGCAAATATTTTAGGTGTTATGTTTTCTTTTCTGTTCTTTATTTGGCGTAAATTTTTAAAG
>JABZHP010000139.1 GCA_015258785.1 Atopobium sp. | reverse complement strand
GACTCGAGCAGTACAAACGTTTTTGGGTGTGTATCATGATGCTGGTCCGCTTGGAGCTGTGGTTCCCTTAGACAGCAGGATTCAGCACGATTTCTTTGTGTTGCCAGAAGATTCGTCTGTTGAGCGTCATTTTGTGTTTGAGGGTGACGTTGTAGTTGCGCGTATCACTGAGTATCCAACGCGTAAAAGTGCTGCAGTAGTGACAATTGAGCGTCGTGTAGGCTCTGCGGATGAACTTGATATGAATGTTGAAGCTGCTATTGCCTCATTTGGTTTAGCTACCGAGTTTCCCATTAAAGCGCTTCGTCAAGCAGAGAAGATTTCTATTGATGTAGAGAAGGCATTGACAGAAGATTCTTCAAGGTGTGATTTGCGAGAAAATTTGTGTATCACGGTAGATCCAGCAGATGCAAAAGACTTTGATGATGCCGTTGGTGCTTGTCAAACAGCTGACGGCTTTGAACTTTGGGTTCATATTGCAGATGTAGCTCATTACGTAACATGGGATTCTCCTATTGACTTAGAAGCACGTGCTCGCACCTGTTCAGCTTATTTGGTTGACCGGGTACTTCCGATGCTTCCTGAGAAACTCTGTAATGACGTATGTTCACTTCGACCTGCCGAAGACCGTTTAGCCATGTCAGTCAAAATGAAGCTTGATACATCAGGCAAAATTGTATGTGCCACTGCTATGAATTCTGTCATTTGCTCGAGAGCTCGCTTAGCGTATGACCAGGTGGATGCGTTTCTCCAGGGTGATTCGGTACCTCTAAAGACGTCAGTTATGCAAGAGGACTTTGAAGCCATTACAAAGATGCTACTCACGCTCAATGAGATTAGAAAACTGAGAGAACATATTCGAGAAAAACGTGGCTCTATTGATTTTGAAAGTGTAGAAACACGTGTAGTGCTTGATGAGCAAAATAAACCAGTTGACGTATCAGTGCGGAATAGGACTCAGGCTACAGGTCTCATTGAAGAAGCAATGCTTGCAGCCAATGAAAGTGTTGCAAAAATGCTCAGTCAGCATGATCTTGAGTCAGCATATCGTGCGCATGAGCAACCTTCGCCAGAAACAGTAAAACTTGCAGTTACGCCATTAGTGGCGATAGGCGCACTTGAGCCAGATAGTGCTGCTCGAATTGTTACAGGCAGTCAAACTGCTCTTCAGGAAGCTTTGCGTAAGGTGCACAACACACGGTATTCTCGCGTGGTGAATACCCAGCTACTAAGGGCACAAAAGCGAGCCATGTATCTACCAACAAATCAGGGTCATTTTGCTCTTGGAGCTGATGCATATTGTCATTTTACTTCGCCTATTAGAAGATATTCGGATCTTGTAGTCCATAGAATGCTGGGAAGATCAATAGAAAGATTTATGAAGGAAAAGGAAAAGGCTAAGTAC
>JABZHP010000138.1 GCA_015258785.1 Atopobium sp. | reverse complement strand
CATCAGGTAGTGACGCTTGGTCTCGAGGTCAGGGTACTGCTGGAAGAGTACGTATGCCTGCTCTGCCTGCTCCTCAATGGTCTGGATGTTAGGAGGAAGAAGGCCTACCAGGCCATATTTCTGTCGCTCCTCCTGCGTAAAAGCGGTTCCCTTGTTCAAAAAAGGATCGTTCAGTAGTTCAAAACCCGTCTTCATGATGCCTCCTTAGTGCATCGATTTACTTTAGAGTTGAAACACAGCACAGAGGTTGGCGTGGAAGTGCTTAACACTTGAGGACTCGAGGCATAGGAAGCACATATTCCTGTAGCAAAACAGCAGCTATGAAATAAGCTCGAGAGCAATTCGTGTGGATTGTGTTCTGCTCTATTTGTGATAACAATACCCATATTCTGTTATGTATTTACGAGAATTAGAAGAAATCTCCTTCTTTTTTTGAAAAACTTTTCTTGCTAAACATATATGTTCAACTGTGCATTTATATTTTGACTTTAACCGTCGAGTAAGCTTTCAGGTCGTTGGTGCGTCTAGGTGTTGGTTCTGGGGAAGGTTTAATGCCATGCTCAAGGTGTAATGTCACAAATTTAGTTGCAGAAATTTTGGAGTAAAACCGCCGTATGGCTGCTGTATAACCATGGCAATATTGCTTTAATAGCAAAAATTTGGGACAGAATTATCGCCAACTGCGGTTTTGTTGCGCGCTCGGGGTGCAAGTGGTAAAAAATGCGTTTAGTTGGGGTATGCAGTAGCAGTTGATTTTTATGCAAGCCGTTTACCTGCGATTTTACGTTGGACAAAAATAGTGAAATCTGGACACTTTTTACTACCTGCACAAACGTGAGGCAGAAAATTCCGTGATTGCGATTTGATCCCCAACTAAACGGATTTTTTACCCAAAAGAGGGGTTGAATTTAGTCGTGTCAAATTTTTGATACAAAATTCCGTATAAACAAAGTTGATTATGCAGATTTTGAACAGACGATTGAATGTTGTATGGGTGACTGGTTAACAGATTGCTGAAGGCAGTCAATTTCTCTACAGTTCGCCGTTATTTCACTACAACGGCGCCTTCGGGCAGCGAAATGTCCGCATCGGTTGCAATCAAGAGATTGTTACCTGGCGTTTTGGGAGTATCGGGCCACTCGGGCACATATGCGACGTGCGCAAACTCGCGCGCAAACACGTCTGCAACCTGCGAAAGTAGCGCGGATCCGCGACCTTCCAGCGGACAGCGAACATCGGCCAGATAAACTCCGCCAGACGCAAGCTTTTCCTTAACCACCTGCGCGCCGGTCGCTGTTCCCAGAGGTCCAAGCGATTTGCGACCAGCAAACACCTCGTTTACCAGCACGTTAACGCTGCCAGCTTCTGCGTCCTGCAGAACCTTCCAGGCATCGTCTTCGATAACACGCTGGTCACT
>JABZHP010000137.1 GCA_015258785.1 Atopobium sp. | reverse complement strand
GAAATTGCCTCTTTCCAGGTGTCCTTGATGTAGCCGAGGTTGCTCAGGCGGGTCTCAAGCTGGTCAAATAGCTCAAAGGCGTCCTTGGCCTCAATGTCAAAGAAAACAAGCTCGGGCTTTAGGAGCTCGGCGTCGGTTGTAGCCATTGCTACTCCCCTTTCTGTTGCTGGCGGCGCGCTCGCACGCGCAGTCCGTTGGGATCTAGTTTTGCCTCGAGGTCGAGCAGCAGCTTGTAGACCTCTCGGGCGTCGTTGCCCTGCGCATCAGTCATATCGCCGCAGGTCAGATAGAAGCGACCCTGCAGCGGCGTGGCCTTGTTGATGCGCACGTACGAGCGCAGTCCTTGCGGGGCCTCTCGCACGCGAATCTGCGTGATCTGGGACAACCTGTAGGTTGATTTGTGTTTACCCGTTACAAATGCGATTGAGTCTGGGGCGAGAATAACCTGCTCAGGATAGGCATGCGCGAGAAACGCGTTGAGAATCGAGTACAGGCAAACCACGACCAAAAAGAGCATCAACCAGCGGATAAACCCAAGCGCAAACAGCACGACTGCCGCGATTAGCACGATTATCGAGACGTAGTTGGGCAGCAGCACGTCGATGACGTAGCGACGACGGTCGTACGTGTACGTAACCGGCTTGGCCGCAGCGTCGGTGCGGGTTGCGGAGCGGTCGTCGGCCGACAGGCGCTTGCTGGTTGATGAGGACTTTGAAGTGGGCATGGTTTCTCGCCTTTGGAATCAAGCGGTAAACAGAGAGGCTCGCCAAGTGGAACCTGGACGAGCCTCCTTGCGATGTTTTGTAGGCAACGAGGCCTGCTCAGGACGGGACTAAGCCTCCTGAGCCTCGTGCATTGCAGCAGCCTCCTTGAGGATGCGGCTACGGTTCCACACAGCAAGTGCGCAAGCGATTGCGCCGGTTACTACAACGCCAACGATTGGGTTGATGCTGGAGAACAGGACAAACAGGCCGGACAGTGGGCTGCCGCCGTCGGAAAGGACGGTGATCAGGGAAGAACCAGCAACGCCGGTGCTACCAACTGCAGCTGCGATGTCGAAGCCAGCCTGAGTTGCAGACTGTGTGATGAGTGGAGCAAGAGCGGTGGAGATTAGCAGGCCGATGATGACGGAAACAATGCCGATGATCAGGCCGCGGAAGCCGTTACCCTTGCAGACAGGAACTGCGACTGCGAGCATGTAGGTGCCAGCAGCAAGGTCGACGAATGGCAGAGTCTGGTTGCCAACTGGCTGAAGCAGAAGTGCAAACAGAACCATCAGAGGAATGCAGATAAGAGCCAGAGACAGGGTTACTGGGTGGCCAACTGCAACTGCGGAGTCGAGGCCGATCCAGATGTTGCCGCGGTTCTTAACGCGCTGCTGGATGAAGTTAGAAGCTGCCTCGGAGATTGGCAGGAGGCCTTCCATCAGAAGAGCTGCCATACG
>JABZHP010000136.1 GCA_015258785.1 Atopobium sp. | reverse complement strand
CCCTTGGGCAGCGTAACTACCAGCTCAGAGCCATCGTCGGACTCAAGCGTTGAACTGACCAGCAGGGCTGCATGAGCAGCATTTTTGGAGGCACAAACCTTGCCGACTTCTTTCCACTGTCTGACGAGAAGAGCGTCTGCCTGGTCAACTTCCTTTGGAGCAGGCGCAGGCGCAGGTTGCGGAGCTGGCGCGGCTGCGGGTGCTGGTGCAGGCTGCGGTGTTGGAGCTGGCGCCGCTGCTGGTGCTGGTGCAGGCTGCGGTGTTGGAGCTGGCGCAGGGACGGGAGCCGGCGCGGCGACCGGAGTTGGTTGCGATACCGGAGCAGGCTCGGGAGCTGCGGGTTTCTCGACAGCTGGAGCTGCAACAACACCGCTTGCTAGCTGCTGCTCAAGAACTGCTACCCTATCTGCCAGCGCTTCCAATGAAAGCTCCGTGTTAGGGCGCGCTAGCTTGGTAAACGCAACCTCCAGGACAAGTCGCTGATTCACGGCGGTACGCATCTGATTTGCGGCGTCACCCAGAACGGTCAAAACTCTGGAAAGTCGGTCAACCGACCCAAAGGCCTGAGCTTCTTTGGTAAGCTGCTCGGTCGAAGCGGTAGAATTTGCGAGCGCTGGAGAATCAACGCCTACAGCTGCGGCAATGTAGAGATCTCTTACATGGACGGCAAGCTCACGCGTGAACTGCAGCAGATCTTTACCGCCTTCAAACAGCGTGTTTACCGTGGTAAAGAGCGAAGAAATGTCGCGCTGAGCCAGAGCCATCGCGGCATTGTTAATAAGAGAGCCGGACGACTGACCCAAAACGTCTCGAACCGTCTGCTCAGAAATGACGCCGCCGCCATAAACGGAGAGCTGCTCAAGAGAAGAGAGGGCGTCACGCATGCCACCGCGCGCATGACGAACAATAAGGTCAATAGCTGCGTCCTCGTAGGTAAAGCCCTCATTTTTGCAGACGTTGACCAGGTGCTCCGCCATCTCGTCAGCAGCAATGGAGCGGAAGTCAAAGCGCTGCACGCGGGACAGAATGGTTGCAAGAATTTTCTGAGGGTCGGTAGTACACATGATAAATGTCACGTGTGAAGGAGGCTCCTCCAACGTCTTGAGCAGGGCATTAAATGCCGCCGAGGTAAGCATGTGTACCTCGTCGATAATATAAACCTTGCCCTTGCCACGCACAGGAGCGTAACTAGCGCGAGAAATAATCTCTTCTCGCACGTTATCAACACCGGTGTTAGAAGCGGCATCAATCTCAAAGACGTCTGGATGCTGACCGGCGGCAATCAGCTGACAGTCCTCACAACTGCCGTCGGGCAGGTGACCAGGAGCTTCGTGACAGAGAATGGCTTTTGCCAGCAAACGAGCCATAGTGGTCTTACCTGTGCCGCGAGGTCCGCAGAACAGATATGCGTGGCTGAGCTTTTGCTCCAAGACCGCTCGCTCAAG
>JABZHP010000135.1 GCA_015258785.1 Atopobium sp. | reverse complement strand
GCGTCTCCGTTGACGCTTTCTGGTGGCCAGGCTCGTCGCGCGGCGCTTGCAGGAACACTGGCCTGCGCAACGTACGCGGTAGTGTTTGACGAGGCAACATCTGGGCTTGATGGCAAGGCGCGCTCGCAGGTGCTGCATCTTGCTCGTGAGCTTGCAAATGAGGGCAAGGCAGTTCTTGCAATCACGCACGACGTAAGCGAATGGCTTCCTTTTGCCGATAGGGTAGTGTTTCTCGAGAAGGGCCGTGTTGTTGCAGACGTCGATGTACAAGAAGCACAGACAACCCCAGAGCTATACGAGGCTGCGCAGCTTGACTGCCCGCTGTTTGTAAGCGTGTTGCATGAGCTTTTGGAGGCTTGCTATGTCTAAGTACCCCTGTGCTCTGCTTAAGCGTATCTCGCTTGCCTCGTTGACAGCGCAGACAAAAATCGTTGCCACCCTTGTGGGAATTGTTGCTCTTTTCTGTATACAGCAGCCACTTGCATTTGCTGCATTTGCTTTGATTTGTGTGAGCCTTCTTTGGAGCGCTCGTGTAAGTTTTTTGGAGTTTTTGCGCGTGGCAAAGCCTGCGGCTTTTGTTTTGCTCCTTTCATTTGTGGCCAATACGCTGGTGTTTATTGGACACCCCGATATCATTTTCTCCGGATCAGTTGGACTTTCTGTGGCAGGCTTTTACAGGAGTACTGTGACTATTGCTCGCGTATTGCTTGCCCTAGCACTGGTTTTATCGGTAGCGTCATCAACTACACCCACGCAGCTTGCTGACGGTTTTTCTGTACTGCTGATGCCTCTGCGCCTTATCCGTGTTGACGTTGACGGCCTGAGTATTGCGCTCTCAATTGCGCTGCGTGCAATTCCTCTTACCCTCGAAGAGCTCGACAGAATTAGAGCAGCTCAACGGGCACGCGGGTTTAATTTTGAATCAGGCAGTATTGTTGAGCGAATCAAAAAGTGGTTTACGCTTCTGGTGCCGCTCACCGTATCGCTCTTTCAACGAGCCGATCAGATGGCACAAACTATGACAGATCGCTGTCTTGGCGCCGCAAAACGTACACGTATCTCCGCAAAAATGCAGCTCGTAGACTGGGTTGTGCTTCTGCTCTGGACTGCCGCGTGCTTTGGTGTTGCAACGCTGTAGCGGTCTTGCAACGCTGTAGCGGGTTTGCAACGCTGTAGCGCTGGCGTTTTGTTGTCGCGCAGCGTGCGCTTTCTTAGAGCCTACGATACAATCACTTTGTTGCGCCAAAAGTCTTTTCAGGGAGCTTCATGAACTCAGAAACGTCACAGAACAATGCATCAAACTGCAGCGTTTATGCATCCGAGGAGTCTTCTGCTGAGCTATCAGCTGCCGAGGCTCTCGCTGACGCCTCTGCTGAGCCTGAAGCTACGCTTGTCATCAAGCTAGGCTATCGCGGCGCTGCCTTCTGCGGCTTTGCCGAGCAGCCAACCC
>JABZHP010000134.1 GCA_015258785.1 Atopobium sp. | reverse complement strand
CGTTTAGTTGGTGAATTCATTTTGAAAATGAGGTGTTTTGACTCAATTAGTAAAAGAAATAGTTAAAACTTTTTAGCTTATCCTGGGCAAACGCGAATATAAAAAGTTGAACTAAATTCCTTCATTCCCAACTAAACGCATTTTTTACCGCCTGAAGTCCCAAAAAAGGTGATTTTTCACATCATCGAATTATTTTGTGTATATAGCGTAACGAATATGCAATTTCATGCATAATGACGTTTCTAGCCGCGAAAAAGACGTATCGCTACGGTGACAGCATTGCATATCCCCAAGTATCACGCGTTCCAGCGCCTGCGACTCGCCCGCCGCAGCATGCAGTTCGCCTACTACAACCTTTGCTTCACGCGCTACAGCTGCTTGACGCTCTTTCGCGAAACTACGGTGGTGTGGAGCTGCGAAATGCACGGTGCGTAATGGGCGTCAGTCGTCTGGTCAATGAGGCGTTTAACTGCGATTTCTCCCATTTCATGCTTGGGAACGTGCACGGAGGTAAGCGAAGGCTGGATCAGCTTGCAGATGCGGTCGTCGTCAAAACCCACAACCGAGACATCGCCCGGGACGTCAATGCCCAGCTCACGTAGGGCGCGGACAACGGTGGCTGCTAGACTATCGCTCTCGCAGAAAAACGCGGTAGGCAGCGAGTCGCGCCTCTGTTCCAGCCAATCGACCAGTTGGCGATAGGCCTCCTCGGGCGTTGAGTCCACAAGCAGGCGATTTTCCTCGTCAAACGGGAATCGCATGTCGTCCAGCACGCGACGCATGCCGTGCTCACGCAGGGGATAGTTCTTGCAGCGCTCCACGTGGCCGACGTACCCGATGGCCTCGTGGCCGTGCTCAACCAGCAGGGTACACGCGCGATACGCTGCGGTTTCGTTGGCGGTAACCACGCAGTCAAACGGCAGCTTGTCGCTCCAACTGTCCACAATCACCAGCGGCAGGCTGAACTCTTCCAGCAAGGAAAACTGATCGTCGGAGACAATCTCGGTGGCGAGAAGAACGACGCCAGCTCCCTCGTTTTGTTCCAGCTCAGCAATGTTTTTCTTGCTAGTAACGGGGTCGGGGAGGTCCAGCGTTACCATCGCCGACGGCAACCCAAGTCTGCGAGCAGCGCGTTCGATGCCGGTATAAACACCTGCTTGAAAGGCGCTTTCGTCGACGATGTGGCCGTTGACGCGCGCAATCGCAAAAATGATGCGAGAAATCTGAGCCGAGCGGCTGTACCCAAGGCGCGCAATGGCCTCCAGAATGATGTGGGTTGCCTTGGCTCCGACGTTGCCTTTTTCGTTGAGGACATTAGAGACAGTTGCAGGAGAGTAGCCTGTTTCAGCAGCTACATCGCGGATGCTTACCCTTGTCATGGCGTCCCCCTCAAACGTCAAAATAAACAATTCAACTAATACGTTAAAAACGTTTTACCTGCAAGTACTCCATAAAACTAATACAT
>JABZHP010000133.1 GCA_015258785.1 Atopobium sp. | reverse complement strand
TTTCTTTACTGCAACTGATGGCAATCATGGTCGCGGTGTGGCCTGGGCAGCAAATCGTCTTGGTCAAAAAGCTGTTGTTCATATGCCTAAAGGCTCTACAAAAACTCGTTTTGACAATATTGCAAAAGAGGGCGCACAAGTAACCATTGAAGAGCTTAATTACGATGACTGTGTTCGTCTCGCAGCAAAAGAAGCAGAAGAGACTGAGCATGCAGTAATCGTACAGGACACTGCTTGGGATGGTTATGAGAAGATTCCATCCTGGATTATGCAGGGTTACGGTACTATGGCCTATGAGGCAGCAGAACAGCTACGTGAGCTTGAGGTAAACCGTCCAACGCATGTATTTATACAGGCGGGCGTTGGATCTTTGGCATCTGCCATGGTGGGCTACTTTACTAATCTATTCCCTTCAAATCCTCCTAAGTTTGTCATTATGGAAGCAGGAGCTGCAGACTGTCTGTATAAAGGAGCACTTGCAGCAGATGGCGAGCCTCGTATTGTTGGTGGAGATTTGATTACTATTATGGCTGGTCTTGCCTGTGGTGAGCCAAATACCATTGGTTGGGATATTTTACGCAATCATGCGACGGCCTTTATTTCTTGTCCTGATTGGGTTTCGGCAAAGGGTATGCGCATGCTCGCTGCTCCTGTTAAGGGAGACCCTTCTGTTGTTTCCGGTGAGTCTGGTGCTGTTGGTATGGGTGTTATTTCTACTCTTATGACAGACCCTGCATACAAAGAGCTTCGTGATGCGCTTGATCTTACAACAGATTCAAAGGTTCTTTTGTTCTCTACAGAAGGAGATACTGATCCTGTGCGTTATGAAGAGATTGTATGGGACGGTGCATGGCAGTCAACAGATGACGTCAAATAAAAAAGAGAATTAGTAACAATAAAACCGCTTGCCGAGAAAATAAAAAAAGTAAGCGTTTACTGCTTGCAATGTCTTCTACAAGTGATTTAATAGATAGTACCAAACAAAAAGTTTGGTAAGCAAAAAAATGGTTTGTATTACGAGGGTATTGGTACAGTTTAGGGTTTTATTCTCAACTGTTTGTAAGGTTACAAAAGGATAAAAATGTCCAGTTTTATCCTAATAAAGGAGGATGTATGAAAGACTTGGATTACGGCGCAATTAAGGATGCAGCAAATAAGTATTCAAAAGATATGACCGCGTTTCTGCGCGCAATGATTTCACACCCTAGTGAGTCTTCAGAAGAGGGCGAGGTTGTCGCATGCATTAAAGCTGAGATGGAGAAGCTTGGCTTTGATGAGGTAAAAGTTGACGGCCTAGGTAATGTTATGGGCTTTATGGGTACTGGCGATAAAATCATCGCAATCGACGGTCACATTGATACCGTTGGTATTGGTAATCGTGACAACTGGGATTTTGATCCTTATGAGGGCTTTGAGGACGATCAGCTTATTGGTGGTCGTGGTGGCTCTGACCAGGAAGGCGGCGTCTGCTCAGGCGTATAT
>JABZHP010000132.1 GCA_015258785.1 Atopobium sp. | reverse complement strand
CCTCTGGTCCACACTCCTCGATAAGCTTTCTATAGGCCACAGTAATCTCATTGATAGGATTATCTGTTGAAGTAGACTGCACAGACGCTTCTCGCTCACATAAACTAGAGACGCGATAGTTTTCTTCGCAGAGATTTGCCAAATGAAAGAACGTAACAAATGCGCGCATGAGCAGTACTGAGTCATCCATGCTCAAACTATCAATATTAGAGACAAACTTAAGAAATGCGTTGAGTGATTCTTTTTCTGGATCTACTTTGAGAACAGCATTAACAGCTTCTAGTAGAAATGGTGTCTTTGAAGTTGGAATATCATCTGGTCCTGCGTTAATTGCATCTACAAGCAACGCATCAAAACTTTCAAGAAGTTGCGCATTATACTCTGAAAGAACTTTTCTTACTAAACGCAAAAAAAGTGCAAGATTATCACGAAGAGGAGCGGGTGCTTTGAGTGCTTGTATAAGTGCGCGAGCTGCAGCAATCTCATTTTTGCGCCGTTCAACCAACGACTGCACATTAAGGATATTTCCTTCCGTCTTGATGGATTTCTCGCCACGAGACTCAACAAAATTCTGATCACGAGCCTCAGCGAGATTCTCATCATGATTCTTGGCGGATTTCTTACCATGAAAGGCGTCGTGAGAATTAAGCTCTTGACCTGTTAAGGTATCTGCCATGTCCGTCCCTTCACCAGATTACATAAACTAAACGCCTTTAGTACGTTAAAAAAGACTCAGAATACTACGCACTATGTTTTATAAAACAAATAAACACTATCTGTTTGTGCTATCTGTTGTACTATTCCATACGTGTTTTTTATCAAATTGTTACGTACGATGTATCCTGCACTACAATCGTAACAACTTATTAAAATATAAAGCAAATTATTAACCGCAAAGATTTTAGGATTGTATGTTTAGTTCGCGCAAAAGAAATCGCACGCTACAAAATCAATCAAGAGATGCTCAACTCAGCGAGTTTGTCCAAACTCCACGATACAATCTTGAAGATGCTCCTACTAACACAGAACCAAACATTGTTGTCTCATGGTGGACTCGCCTTTTATCAGCAGTTGTATCGGGTGATATAGCTAACCAAGACGAACAATACTTAGCTCACCAAACTTCACGTGATTACATTTTTAATGCCATCGGACAGGGTAGCTGGGGCGCACTTTTTCCACTTCTGACCATTGTTTGCTCGCAGCTTATTGGCGTTGAACAGGCAGGTCTTTTCTCAATGGCGTTTGTTATTGCAACGCTGCTCCTGTTTATTGCTCAATATGGCGTTCGTACATACCAGGTCTCTGATCTTGAGGAACAGCGGAGCTTTTCTGATTATCAAATTCAGCGTGCAGTCACAGTCATTGTGATGGTTATTGCTGGTGTTATATGGTATTTGTTCAAAGGTTATACCGAGCCTATGTTTTCAATCTGCACGGGGTGCTTACTCTTTAGAGCAACAGACGGTATGGCCGACGTTTATGAAGGTCGACTGCAGCAAAAAGACAAGCTTTACCTGGCAGGTCTCAGC
>JABZHP010000131.1 GCA_015258785.1 Atopobium sp. | reverse complement strand
CCTGAAATGCTGCACGTGCAGGATAAGGATCTGCAAAGAACTCAGCATAAACCTCATTCATTGCACCAAACTCATTGATATCGGAAAGTAAAACCGTAGTCTCAACAACATCAGCCATGGAAGCGCCAGCTGCCTCGAGGATATTTTTAATGTTAGTTAGACTCTGACGGGTCTGAGACTTAATATCCTCACCTGCAAATTCACCAGTTGCAGGATCAACAGGAAGCTGACCAGACACGTTAATAGAACCGTTTGCAGAAACAGCAGCAGAGTAAGGACCTACTGCAGCTGGAGCCTTATCAGTAACGATAGCTTTCTTGGACATACTATTCTCCTTCTTTCTTATTTGTGTTTGTTTTCACAAACAACAAAAACCAATCAAAGACAATTTAAAAAAGCCTTTGAATATTACCCTTACTTTACCGTTTGACGTATGCGCCTGGCTTCACGCCAGTAGGCTCACCATCAACTACTACCAGCTCTCCGTTTACAAAAACATATGCTGGACGTCCGTGAATCTCAAAGCCCTCATAGGGCGTATAGTCAACATTTTGATGTTGGTTCTTCTCGCTGATGGTCCACGTCACACTTGGATCCCATACCGTCACGTCAGCATCGGAGCCAACACGCAAGACGCCTTTGCGTGGATACATACCAAAGACGCGAGCGGGTCCCTCACTCATGAGACGAGCAAAGTCTTGGACGCCCAAGCGGTTCTTAAACGAGGTCATGATAAGCCCAGGTCGATGTTCTACACCAGGACCGCCATTGGGAATGTGAGTGAAATCGTCGATGCCGCGATCTTTTTGACCGTGAAGATTGAAACTGCAGTGATCGGTAGCAATGGTATCAATCTCGCCGTTACATACGGCCTGACGCAATACCTCAATATCATGCGGCTTGCGCAAAGGCGGGCTCATAACGTACTTGGCGCCCTCAAAGTTGCTCTCAAGATAATGTGAATCGTCCAACAACAGATACTGCGGACAAGTCTCAACGTCCATCTTCACCTTGCCGCGTGCCTTAGCCGCACGAACCACCTCAAGACCAAGAGCGCTGGACAGGTGAACAATGTTGATACGAGCATCAGCAAGCTCTGCAAGATAACACAGACGAGAAATTGCCTCTGCTTCACAAGCTGCAGGACGACTCATGGGATGACCTTCAGGGCCGGTAATACCAGCTGCAAGCATACGTCTTTGCAGCTCATTCACAAGAGTGCCATTCTCACAGTGAACGCACAGGACACCGTCAATATCATGGATATATTCAAGTACCTCAAGCGTCTGAGCGTCATCTAATCGCAGATGATCGTAGGCAAAGTAGGTCTTAAATGACATAACGCCTGCATCACGCATAGCCTGCATATCTGCTTTAGTTTGTTCATTCCAATCAGCAATAGCCATGTGAAATGCGTAATTAGCAGTACAGGTACCGTCTGCACGTTTATGCCACTCATCGAGTGCCTCAGGCAGCGTCATGCCTTTGTCTTGCGTTGCATAATCCACAATAGTGGTGGTACCACCGCAAGCAGCAGCACGGGTTCCTGTCTCAAAGCTATCTGCTGTCCAGTCCATGCCCGTCCAGCATTGCATATGCG
>JABZHP010000130.1 GCA_015258785.1 Atopobium sp. | reverse complement strand
ATACCACGGACAAGCTGTCACGATACTTTGCCCAGATAGAAAGCCATGTTCGCGTTGTAGGCGTGCCAAAAACCATCGACAACGACCTCGAGGGAACCGATCACACCCCCGGCTTTGGTAGTGCGGCACGATTCGTCGCAACGGTAACCGCCGAGCTCACCCGCGACGGTGTCGTCTACAACAGCAAAAACGTCACGTTTATCGAGGCCATGGGTCGTGACGCTGGCTGGCTCACGGCAGCCGGAGCACTGGCGCAAGACATTTGCGGAGTTGCGCCAGATTTTGTACTTCTCCCCGAGGTTCCGCTTGATGAACACGCGCTACTTTCCGCCATTGAACAGCGACTTCGCGAGAAGAACAATGTGATTGTAGTTGTCAGCGAGGGCGTCCATCACGCAGATGGTAGTTTCCTTTTTGATGCAAAGTCCGTTGCGATTGACACGTTTGGTCACCTCGCGGCACAGTCTGGAACGGCTCAATACTTGTCGCAGCTAGCCAAGGATCAGCTAGGCGTAAAGTCTCGCGGCATTGAGCTCAATACGCTGCAGCGCTGTGCTTCGCATGCTGCTAGTAAGGTTGACTTAGACGAAGCCGAGGCGCTAGGCACTGCGGGAGTTCAAGCAGTTCTCCAAGGTAAAACGGGTGTTATGGTTGGTGTTCATAGAATCTCGGATACACCTTATGCTACGGAAATTCGCACGACCCCTGTCGCCGAGGTCGCTAACAAGGTAAAGCTTGTACCTCGAGAAATGATCTCCGAGGACGGCTTCAACGTTACCGACGCTGCTCTGACATACCTTCGTCCTCTTGTCGCGGGCATGGAGAAGCCGATTGCCGCCGACGGACTCCCTCGTTTTCTTGCGGAGTTGTCATAACGCAGCCGTAGCGTCACATCAGTGCCACAACGTGCGCAACGAGCATTGCATGCGAGTCATGCGTACTACGCATCAAAAATTTAATAACTTGCCACTTTAAATAGCAATTTTCTACCGCTCGTCCGCCCAAAAATTTTGTGAGCGGTATGGCTACGTACTCAAATAAGTCCAGCTAAAACGTGTGCTAATCGTTCTTTGTATAGTTTTTGGCGTATGTCTTTTTGAACTACTCGCAATCTTGGAGACGATTGCGACATACAAACGCAAACGTCCTCTGTTTTATCCATCGACGAATCACAGGGAGTTACATGCGTAAGATTAGAAAAATACTTATCGGTCAATCGGGCGGTCCAACAGTTGCAATCAATTCTTCTCTTGCAGGAATTATCACGCGTGCACACGAAGAAGGTGTCGAAATTTACGGCATGCAAAATGGAATTGAAGGCTTTCTTAATGGTCGCTCTACCAACCTGACCAACTTGTTCTATCCGCAAGAAAGCCTGCATAAACGCGCTACAGGCGAGAAGTACGGCGCGGACCAGGAGTGCAACGTCGATTCCCAGCACCACGGCGCCGACCAGCACGCTACTGACCAGCAGAAACACACCGTGGAACTTCTCGCCAAAACACCTTCGAGCTTTCTAGGAAGCTGTCGCTATAAACTTCCGGAAGTCTCCGAAGAAACGCCCTTCTACAAGGACATCGAATGCCGCCTGATCTCTCTTGGTA
>JABZHP010000012.1 GCA_015258785.1 Atopobium sp. | reverse complement strand
CCGATGGTACTGCGGAGTAAGTCCGTGGGAGAGCAGGACGTCGCTGACCAACAAGGGGCATTTTTATGTCGAGAGGATCTCACGTTTGTGGGGTCCTCTTTTTTTGGTAGAGAATATTCGAAAATAGAATAAAAATTTTTACTAAAAATCCATATTTATTACGTATTATATATTTATTGTGTATCACAATATTTACATAATTTTCTTAATTAAATACCGTTCACGGAAGATAATTTTTACTATTTGATGTTATCTAGTTTCAACATTTGTGCATTTCTGTGAGTATTTTGTTATTAATCTGTCCCGAATCTGACCATATTTCACTTACCGTTCACCTAAACCTTCTCACTTTCTGACAAATTTGGCTTGATTATTTATCCCACACCAAATTTTGAGACAAGAAATGTTAGAGCGCATGTAGCGCTTGAGTGTTTGAACAGTAAGGAGAGGTTTTATGGAGTCAGAAAACAGAGAAACTGCTGGAACAGAGTCGCTGCTCGGTGGGTCTTCTCGCCATGTGATGGGTGACTATAGCAGGGTAGTTCCACCACAGCACTTCCTCAGAACAATGGAAAAGACCAAAAGGCCGCTTGCGCTTTGTGCAGAGCCCTGCATGGGCAAGACTATGTTTTTGCGTGAGTTGGCGGATTATGCGCAGTCACACGGATGGACTGTGTACGAAATCTCTCTTTCTAGTCTGTCGGCTAAAGAGGCAACTCAGATTCTTACTAAGAAAAGTACTTCTATCTGCAATGCTAAGAAATCAAAGGCGGTTAAAAGGTTAGTTCTTATTGATGATTTTCCTCCGTCTGACGAGTATTTTGTTGCTCGACAGGTTAAATCAATTGCACGCCTTCGTATGGCTGGTTGTCTTGTTGCGTTTTCTTTATCTCCTGAAGCTCGTCAGTTAATCGAGGAAGTCCCTAGCGTGTATGTTTTGGGAAAGAATGAGCTGCTCACGTTTATGCCTGGAATAGATAATTCTGAACAATCAATTCTGACTAATATGAGATTGACGCGCGGTATTCCAACGCTTGTTTACTCTTTGCCAGTTACTTTTTGCGAGCATGAAGACGCGGATGTTCCAATTACGTATCTAACTAGTCTTGCTTGCGTTGCATCGTATATGCTCAGAAGCTCGCTAGGCATTGAGGAACTTAGGCTCAGGCTGGGCATGATGTTGCTCGGCGTTGGTTCTTTTGATGATTTAAGTCGTATATGCGGACAAGTTGATCTTGAGTATTTGGCCAAGATAGAGCAAGATGCGCCTTTCTTTGGCGTGCATGTAGAAACTAGACGTTTCTCGTGTATTCATGCTACAAGATTTGATGTGTTGAACTTTAATAAACAGGAGCTTGTGGCTCTAGCGAGTAAGCATGAAAAGTTAGTTCTGAAAGCTATAGCCCTGCTCATCGATAGAGAAGATTTCTCTAAGGCTGCATTTGTAAGCTCGCTGGTTAGAGAAGAGATTATCTGGGAAATTGTTCTTTCTCATGCAGCGGAATTTGTAGACGCTGGATATATTGAGCTGGTAGATAACGCACTTACTGCCACGCATTCTGACTGTACGCTCGATAACTCAAGTAAAAAAGCTGCTAAGGGAATGGTAGATTCGCTGTCTACTGCTAAGGGGCCGATGAATACTAAAGATGCTGATAGGGCATTCAAAAATCTCACTTCATTTAACGGATTTCTTAAGCAAACGGCATATATGACTTTACTGAAGTTGATTTTGCAAAAGCCTCTGCCACCCTTGAAGGAAGACCTTGAGCTGGGTCCACTAGAGAAGAAAATTGCTCTACATAAACGCGCAATTGATTTAGCTGTGCAAGGAAATTTTAAGTATGCCCTTCAGCTACTGCTTCTTGAGCAGCAGTATGAGAAAGCTGCATCAATAACCTCGTCAATTCAAACTGTTGACGTGGAATTGTTTTACGCATTGCTGGGTGTATATCAAAAAGAATTTGATACACGCACTTCTGGCGCGCTCTCCTTCTTACAAGAAGGTGAGGTCGGAGGCTTAAAGGGGTCTGTAGGACTACTTAAATGCGTTCGCTACCTTTTTGAAAAAAGCTCTTCTGTGGGAGACTTATACGATACCGAGCAGCTCATTAGCCAAGCAGAACTGCAGGGTAATCGTATGATTCAAGTGCCCGCGCTTCTTATTGGAGCTCTTCTCAGCCTCAGAAGCAGAGCATATCCCAAAGCACAGCTCCAGGCGAGAAGGGCGGTGCTGCTAAGTAGGGAATGGGATTCACTATATGTGGTGCAAGTCGGAAAGATCATTGAAGATATTGCGGGATTTTTCTTGGGCGTTAAACCTACGGAGAAGAGCCTTGAGGCAATTACCCATCCATCGCTAAAAGCTGCATGTAGAACAATATACAAAGCTCTCTTTAAGAGCGTAAACGGACATGCTCCCGTTTGGCTGGATGCAGTTGAGTATGGAGTTCCAGAAAATGCCATGTGGCTCATGAGAGCGCTTCTGTCTGATGAGTCTGAATTTCAGCAGTGCTTAGAACGAGAAATGCCAGAAGAATGGCTCCATTACCTACGTTCAAATGAGGGAAAACGAGATATAACAAAATGGAGAGCATTTAGACAAGGGGCAGGGGATTCTCGGACTGAAGACTCCGCTCTGAAAAGCCTGCACGTAGAGAAGGTAAATAATGCTCATCCTGGGGTGTACATCGCTCTTCTCGGCAGATTTAGTTTGTCGGTTCAAGGGGAGGAGATTGCCGGAAGAAAAATTGCTTATCGTTCGGCAAAGGCGCTGCTTGTGTATTTGGCGCTGGCCCACAATCACATGAGCTTTAGGTCGCAAATTGCTCAGCAGATTTGGCCTGAGGCTGATCAGGCACATTGGCAAGAGCGCCTGTATCAAGCTACTCGGGTTATTCGCAAAGAGGTACAGGAAATCAAGAAAGGCTGTGAGCCTTTGGAGGCATCTCGGATTGAAAGAACACTTGGTTTTAATCCCCAGCAGGTAACCGTAGATATTGATATTTTTACGCGATTAGCAAAGAGTGTCGCATCATCAAACAGTGATGAAGACATAGTGCACCTGGCTAAGCAGGCAGAAGAGCTTTATCAAGGTGATTTGTATCTTCCCGAGGATGAGTGCTTTAGGTTTGCAGACCCCATCCGCATTGCTTTGAGAGATCAATACATAGACACTATGGTGACGGCTTCGGCGGCTGCTTTGAGAATTACCCACTATACACTTGCGGTGCACTTTGCGGAACTTGCCTACCTTGTTGATGATATGCGAGAGGACACACTTATGGCGCTCATTCAGGCACTGAGAAAATGTGGCCGAGCACAGGATGCGCAGCATTACTACGATTTGTACGTGCAGAAATACGTTACGAAGCGCAGAAAAATGCCGTCTAAACAGCTCAGGATGATTGCAGGTGCAGAAAAGGGAAAAGAATCAATAGAAACTAGTGGTGGAGAAATAACGAAATTGGGATTTTACGACGCCATGTAGTGTGATTCAAGCAGTTAGACGGGGTATGATATATAAGTTGAATACTGTGTCTATCAACCGAAGATAGATGCCCGACGTCAAGGAAAAAGCTATGCCTAATTTCCTCTCTAAGATTCTGTCCTTTGGCGCTGACAAGGACCTCAAAGCATATCAGCGTATTGTCGAGAAGATCAATGCGCTTGAGCCAACAATGCAGGAAATGAGCGATGAAGAGCTTCAAGCCCAGACCGAGAAGTTCAAGGCTCGTTATGCCGAAGGAGAAAGTCTAGACGATCTTCTCCCAGAGGCTTTTGCGACGGTACGTGAGGCGTCAGTAAGAACTATTGGTCAGCGTCACTTTGATGTCCAGCTCATCGGTGGTATCGCGCTGCATAAGGGCACTATCGCAGAGATGAAGACCGGTGAAGGTAAGACGCTTGTCTCCACTCTTGCTGGTTACCTTAACGCACTGAGCGGCGAAGGCGTTCACATCGTTACGGTCAATGACTACCTGGCTAAACGAGACAGTGAGTGGATGGGCACCATCTACAAGTTCTTGGGCATCAGTGTTGGCCTTCTGCAGAACGGCATGCGACTGAGCCTTAAAAAGCCTGCATATGAGGCAGATATTACGTACGGTACAAACTCAGAGTTTGGCTTTGACTACCTGCGCGACAACATGGTTACTCGCCCAGAGATGCGTGTTCAGCGTGGACACCACTACGCCATCGTCGACGAGGTTGACTCCATCCTTATCGATGAGGCTCGTACTCCTCTGATTATTTCTGGTGCTGGCACTAAATCCGCAGGTACCTATAAGGATTTTGCAAAGGCAGTTCGTGGATTAACTCCAGATGTTGACTTTGAGATGGATGAGGCAAAGCACACCATTGCAACAACAGAGATTGGTCTCGAGAAGGTCGAGCGCGCTCTCAACATTGACGATATCTACAACGATGAGACTGGCCAGCTAGTCAATCATCTTCAGCAGGCGCTGAAGGCTGAGTATATGTTCCATCGTGACCAGCAGTACGTTGTCATTGACGGCGAAGTTAAGATTGTTGATGAGTTTACTGGTCGTATCATGGAAGGCCGCCGTTATTCTGAGGGCCTTCATCAGGCAATCGAGGCAAAAGAGAACGTTCAGGTACGTGAAGAAAATCAGACTCTGGCAACTATCACCCTCCAGAACTACTTCCTCATGTACGACAAGCTCTCCGGTATGACCGGTACCGCAATGACCGAGGACGCAGAGTTCCGTGAGGTTTATCACGTTCCTGTTCAGGTTATTCCACCTAACCGCCCGGTGAAGCGTGAAGACCTCGATGACCTGGTTTATCGTACTATTGATGCTAAGTTTGAGGCTGTCGTAAGAGACGTTGAAGAGCGCCATCAGAATGGTCAGCCAGTACTGGTTGGTACCGTTTCCATTGACAACTCTGAGCGCATTTCTCGCATTCTGTCCAAGCGTGGCATTAAGCATAACGTTCTGAACGCTAAGTTCCATGAGCGTGAGGCACAGATTATTGCTCAGGCTGGTCGTGAGGGTGCAGTTACTATTGCAACCAACATGGCAGGTCGTGGTACCGATATTCTTTTGGGTGGCAACCCAGATGTCATGGCTGAAGATATCCTTCGTAACCAGGGAATTGAGCCAGCTGAGGCTACTCAGGAGCAAAAAGAAGCTGCGCGCAAAGAAGCAAAGGAAATCTGCGCTACTGAGCGTGAGGCAGTAACCGCCGCGGGTGGTTTGTGTGTTATCGGTACCGAGCGTCATGAGAGCCGTCGTATTGACAACCAGCTCCGTGGTCGTTCTGGTCGTCAGGGAGACCCTGGTCAGACCCAGTTCTACCTCTCTCTTGAAGATGATTTGATGCGCCGCTTTGGTGGAGATCGCATGGATGGCGTTGCAGCAATGATGCAGCGCTATGAGCTTCCAGACGATATGCCAATTAAAGCAAAGATTGTTACCAAGCTTGTCGAGGGCGCCCAGCGCAAGGTTGAGGAAGTCAACTTTGCAATGCGTAAGAACGTCCTTGATTACGACGATGTTATGAACAAGCAGCGTCAGGTCATTTACGCAGAGAGAAACAAGATTCTTGACGGCAAGGATCTTATGGAGCTCATCGAGACAGTCACTGCTTCTACTACTCAGCGCATTTGCGAGGAGTTCTGTTACGGAGATGCTGACGAGTGGGATCTTGAGGGTCTTGAGAAGTGGCTCACTGAACTTACTGGTAAGACTGATCTTCCAGAGTTTACCGAGGACACCAAGTTTGAGCAGCTTGAAGAGGATGTCACCGCATTTGTCCAAAAGACTTTTGACGAGAAGACCCAGAAGCTTGGCGAAGAAGTTATGCGTGAGCTTGCTGCTCAGGTAATGCTTCGCGTCATTGATACTCGTTGGATGGCATACCTCCAGGAGATGGATTACCTAAAGACCGGTATTGGTCTTCGTGGTTTTGGTCAGCGCGATCCTCTGGTTGAGTATAAGACCGAGGCATACGAGGCATTTACGCTGCTGGTAAACACCATGTATGAGGACTTCCTCCGTACTATTCTCCGCCTTGAGTTGGTTAATCGTCCACGTCAGAATACTGAGGCAGAGGCCTTCCAGAATGCTCACTATTCTGGTGGAGAAGAGACCGACGGAGATCAAAAGGCACTTAAGCAAGGCAAGAGCATGCTTAAGAATGCCGCAGCTATTGGAAAGAGTCCGCAGGGAACCGGCGCCAGCCAGTCTTCTGTATCAACCTACCGTAAGTCTGACGATCCAAATCCTTACGTCAACGTTGGTCGCAATGACCCTTGTCCATGTGGAAGTGGTAAAAAGTTTAAGAACTGCCACGGTCGAAATAGGTAAGAATGGCTGATACAGAGGTTGTTTCGCTCCAAGCTTTAGCGGAGCGTCTCTCTGAGGTAGAAGGATATCTTCACCTCACTGAGAAGCGTCAGCAAATTTCAGAACTTGAGGCAGAAATTGCTCGTCCCAATTTTTGGGACGACGCTGAAGCTGCGCAAAAAATAATGACTCAACTAGCATCACTTCGCGATGATGTTGCTGGTATTGATAGAGCTAAAGAGAAACTCGGTGATGCTGAGGCCGCTTTTGAGCTTGGAACAGAGCTTGGAGACCAAGCATCACTCGACGAATCTCAAGCGCTTGCGACATCTCTTGAAAAAGACTTGTCGGAGCTTGAGCTTTCAAGCTGGTTTACTGATGAACTTGATCATGGTGATGCAATTGTTACTATTAAGCCTGGTCAGGGAGGCCTTGAGGCTCAAGACTGGTGCGAGATGCTTTTTCGCATGTATCTCAAATATTGCGATCGCCGTGGTTGGAAAGTTGATATCAACGACGCTCC
Source organism: Atopobium sp. (assembly GCA_015258785.1). Classification (GTDB taxonomy): domain Bacteria; phylum Actinomycetota; class Coriobacteriia; order Coriobacteriales; family Atopobiaceae; genus Lancefieldella. The sequence goes on along the minus strand of JABZHP010000012.1, from coordinate 19,822 downwards.
TGTTGCAGAGGTTATTGGTCTTGACCGCGCAACCTTTACGGTAAGTGGCAAAAATGCTTACGGCATGCTTCGTGCAGAACAGGGCGTGCATCGTCTGGTAAGAATTTCTCCTACTGACGATAAGAAACGCAGGCAGACGTCATTTGCTGGTGTAGAAGTTTTACCCGTTCTTCCTGAAGATATTGAAGTTGCTATTGACCCCAATGACCTGCGTATTGATGTCTATCATGCATCTGGTCCAGGAGGCCAGGGAGTTAACACTACAGACTCGGCAGTTCGTATTACACATATTCCAACAGGAACGGTAGTAACCTGCCAAAACGAACGCAGCCAGCTTCAGAACAAAGCTGCGGCAATGAATATCTTGCGCAGTCGTTTGTATGAGATTGAAAAGGAGAAACGCGAAGCTGAGCTGGATGAGCTTCGCGGTCCAAAGAGAGAAATCTCGTTTGGCAATCAAATTAGGAGTTATGTTCTTTATCCTTATCAGCTCATTAAGGACTTAAGAACAGGTGCAGAAACAGGAAACGTAGAGTCCGTTCTTTCAGACGGCGATCTTGATCAGTTCATTATTGCTTACCATCGCTGGGTTGTTGGCGGAAAGGATTAGTGTGCAAAAATCTACTTGGCAAAAGACCTTTAAAGATTCGTTCTTTATCGTCCTTGGCTGTGCAATTTTTGCAGTTGGCCTTGATGTATTTGAAGTTCCTAACGGACTTGCGGCTGGTGGTATTACTGGTTTTGCAACGATTATTAGAGCTGTTGCATTGCCTTTTGGTTTTGATTTGCCAGTTGGTATGCAAACAATCGCTATGAATATCATTTTGATGGCTTTTGTTGCAAAAAGCGGCAATAGAAAATATTTGCTCAAGAGCGTTGTAGGCTTCTTAATTTCCAGCATTTTTGTCGATTTATTTGCACCTTTTTTACCAGCTCTTGGCGCCAATGATCTTATGCTTGCTGCTTTGTGGGGCAGTATTATCTGTGGTTTTGGTCTTGGCCTTGTATTTAGAGCGGGTGGAAATACCGGTGGTACAGACATCATTGCTCAGGCGGTTTCCAAGCGCTTTGGTATTCCATCAGGCACTGCAATCATTATTGTAGACATTCTCATTATTATTGCGGCTATTCCGGTCTTCTCGTTAGAAAACGGTCTGTATTCTAGCTTGGCAATCTTTGTCACAGGAAAAATGATCGACTTTGTCATCGACGGACCAAGGTCCGAGCGTTGCGTTTATATTATTTCTTCTGAGCACGATGCCATCGCTCACGAGATTCTCTATAACCTTAATCGTGGCTGCACGGAGCTTCAGGCGCGCGGACTGTGGAGTGGTGCGCACAAGCCTGTTTTGATGTGCGTTCTTGGTCGTACGGAGGTTGTTCAGCTGAAAGTTATCGTTTCCGAGATTGACCCTGATGCACTGGTATTTGTTTCAGAGGTCCACGAGGCAATCGGCGAAGGCTTTAAGTCATTTGAGGCTTTGGAAAGCTAATCGCTGCTAATCGCTGTTTGGTCAGCAAGTTGCTTGACAGATGGTCCTGTTGAACTTCGGTGGGTGCGTGTAGCTGGATGCGATTGCACGTAAAAAGGCGACCTGTAATGAACTGCCTTCCATTTCTTGGACACGAGAAATGGAAGGCAGTTCATATGCGGGTGATTATGATTCTGCAGCGTGTTAGCGTCGGATTTTAGGCCTGGCCCACAAAATAGAGCAGCTTTGTTAAGCCTCGCTGAAGAATCGACATATTCCTAATCAAGATAGCTAGGCAGCTAGGCGGTCACACTACCTGATATGCATCTCTATGCATAAACTTCATCTAATATGCTTAAACATGAATAGACTTATATAAGAAATTTAACTATCGATAAATTTAGTATCTACAGAACACACCTAAGTCGGATATTCTGCTCAGATGCGGGCATTTTACACATCTAATGACGATAATCTGCATGATTGAGGTATTTTCTGCGTCATGTATACGTCTTTTTAACAGATTATCCGACTTAGGTGTGTTTTGAACTGACTCCTATTTCTCGTGTCCAAGAAATGGCGGCCTGTAAAAGGCCGCCATTTTGTGTTCGCTTAATAAATGATGAAGCACAAGTCTTACTTAGCAGGAAGAATAGAAGGAGTGACGCAGACAACATCCTTAAGGCCTGCAGCTTTGAGCTCACTTATTTGCTCGTCAGTTGCACCTGTATCAGTAATGAGCAGATCAATGTCTTCTGCAGAACCAAACTGGAAGTTAGAAGTAGTGCCTAGCTTAGAAGAATCTGCGACAACATAGTGCTTTCTAGAGCGCTTGAGCATCTGAGCGTTAATTGCTGGCTCAGGGGATGTTGCAGAAGTAAGACCAAATTCTCCCGAGAAACCCGTGCAGCCCAAGAAGCATTTAGCAGCAGTAATGTGCTGGATGCACTCAAGAGCGGTATCACCAGTCATGGAAGCGCGTGGAGGACGGATGTCACCACCAGTAAGGATGATAGAAAGATCGTGGATGTCCTCAAGCAACAGTGCCTTGCCGTTGTTTGTAACAACGGTTACGTCGTGAGCATCAATCCACTCAAGCATCCCAAGAGCAACGGAGCTGGTGTTGATGAAGATGCAATCGCCATCTTCAACGTAGCGAGCGGCTTCGCGAGCAATTGCTTTGTTAGAGCGAATCTGCCTTGAGCCAGAAGGACGACCATAAGGATTAAGCAGGGTAGCAATGCCATACTGACGAGTCAGGATGCCGCGCTTCTCAAGAAAGTCCAGGTCACGTCTGATAGTCAAAGAAGAGACCTCAAAGTGATCAGCAAGCTCTAAAACACTTGCTTGTCCCTCTTTTTCTAGCAGCTCAGTAATTGCCTCGCGACGTGAATCTACGTAAGCCTTACTCCTTTTCATAAATGCCCTCCCTTTATGAGCAACATTTTTTCTTTGAATGTTCATTCATCAATAAAATAGAACATCAGAAGAAGGATATCAAGATATTTCGGAAAATAATAGTGTAAATATATATGAATGTTTTAGATTATAAAAAATTTAACATATAAACTTTACATGGGATAATAGAAGGCGCTTCAATTACGTTCATAAAAACATGAACATTTGTATAGCTACTTGGACAAAAGATACGCTGAAAAAATATGAACAACTTTGATTACTGTTTGAGTAAAATTGATTGAAGTTAAGAACGTTTCATGGCATATTATCAAGTTATTAAGACTTGTCATGAGGCGGCTTTGGGCCAATGTGTCTCATTAAGAGAAAGGCAAGGTGGTGCTGTGTTAAGTGATCTCCTTACCGAAGACTTGGTGCAGCTCAATGTTGTAGCTTCTAACTGGGAAGATGCAATTAGAAAGTCTGCGCAACCACTCGTCGATAACAAAAAAGTAACTGAGGGCTATGTTGATGACATCATTAAAGGTGTCAACGAACTTGGCCCTTATATTGTTATTACCGAGCATGTTGCTCTTCCTCACGCACGTCCTGAGTCCGGCGCACTTGAGCCTGCAGTAGGCATTACCGTGCTTAAGGATTCCGTTGAGTTTGGCAGCAAAGACAACGATCCAGTTAAGTTTCTTTTCCCACTTGCAGCAAAAGATAGTGAAGGCCACCTTAGTGCCCTTCAGTCTCTTGTTGAATTGCTGAGCGATCCTGATTTCTTTGCTCAGCTTGAAAAAGCTCAGTCACCAAAAGATGTTGTGGATCTTGTCCACACAAAGGAAGGTAGGTTGTAATGGCTGATAAGAAGTTCCACGCACTGGTTTGCTGCCGTGCAGGTATGGGTTCTTCCATGATGCTCAAGATCAAGATTGACCAGGTCATCAAAGAGAATGATCTTCCAATCGAGACTGAGCACGGTAATCTTGATTCCCTGATTGGTTTCAATGGCGATCTTGTTATCACCATGTCTGACCTCACCGATGAGCTCAATGCTGACGATCGCGTTCCTTCTGCAGTTGGTATTACCAACATTGTCGACAAGGCAGAGATGAAGGAAAAGCTCACCGCTTGGCTTGCAGAGCACAACGTATAAGCCCCCCTTTGTATCTTTTTGGCGGGAGTTTCTCGTCATACGCAACATGAGTTGTCTTCGGCGAGAAGCTCTCGCCAAACCTTTGACAAGAGGTACTTGTCACTTGATTTAGAGAACTTATCTGAGTAGGTTCGTCGGTTTATTTGCTGAAAGGGATTACGCATGCTCAATGCAATTCTCATGCAGCTCAGAGACACAGCCGTCATCATGGGCATTATTGCTCTTGTCGGCCTCTTGCTGCAGAAGAAGTCCGCTGTGGACGTCTTCTCCGGAACTGTGAAGACCATTATTGGCTTCATGATCTTCAACATTGGTTCTAGCGCTATGTCCGCTCAGGTTAACATCTTCAGCGACATGTTTAGTCGTGCATTCGCTGTTAAGGGCGTTGTAACCCAGGTTGAGGTCGCAACTGCTCTTGCACTGAATACCTATGGTACTGAGGTTGCTCTTGTAATGGTCCTTGGCTTCATCATGAACCTTGTGTTTGCCAAGATTACCCCATTCAAGTCCGTCTTCTTGACTGGTCAGCACTTCCTGTACTTCTCCTGCGTACTCGCACTGGTCTTCATTGCTCTTGGTCTCCCAATGTGGGTCACCATTGTTCTTGGTGGTGTCATTCTCGGCTTCTGCGGTGCTGCGCTACCTTCGTTGTGCCAGCCATTCGTAAACAAGCTTGTTGGTGGAGATTCCATCGCAATCGGCCACTTCAACTGCATTGGTTATGCATTCTCCGGTTACGTTGGAAAGCTCTTTGCTAAGAAGAATGAGGAGGAGGGCGAGAAGGAAGCTAAGGAGCTCCCAGAGTTCTTCAAGCTCTTCAAGGACTTTGTCTTCTCTGTTGCTCTCTTCATGATTGTTCTGTTCTACGTTGTTACTATTGCATGCCTTGTCACCGGTCACTTTGGCGACACCCTTGCAAACAACAAGCCATTCACCAGCTATTTTGGTAACGATATGTGGTGGATTTGGCCTTTCCTTGCTGGTCTTCAGTTTGCTGCTGGTATGTCCGTTCTTGTTTACGGCGTCCGTCAGTTCATTGCTGAGATTACCGCTGCATTTGTCGGTATCTCCGAGAAGCTCATTCCAGATGCACGTCCTGCAGTCGACTGCCCTGCAATCTTCCCATTTGCACCAAACGCTGTCATCATCGGCTTCATTGGCTCCTTCCTTGGCGGCCTTGTTGCAATGGCACTTATGGTTGCATTCCACAGCCCAACCATCATGATTCCTGCAGCAGGCATCTGCTTCTTCTCTGGTGGTACTTGCGGCGTTTGTGGTTACGCTTACGGTGGATGGCGCGGTGCTCTTCTTGGCTCCTTCCTGGTTGGTATCTTCCTGACCGCTGGTCCTCTGATTCTCTATCCTGCATTTGCTCAGCTGGGAATTGCAGAGGCATCCTTCCCTAACGTTGACTACAACATCGTTGGTTCTATCATCTACGGCATCGGCTCACTCTTTGGTCTTGCCTAAGCCTAGATTTCTGTAGCACCTACTCAGCTCTACGGTTTCTTAGGGCGCTCGTGGAAAGCCCGCGGGCGCCCTTTTAAAAGCTTCACAACAAGGAAAAACATGGCAGACGAGAAGAACAACAAAAGTGTTACTGAGTCAGTGCTTGGCGATATGTTTGGCCTCAGCGTTGACAAACAGCCTGCTCCAGAGCTTCCCAAAGATCAGTTAGTTCTAGAAGTTCTTGAAGATAGAACTCGTTTGATGGTTCAGGGAATTCTGTACTTGCTCCTGGCGTTTGCTGCTCTTGCTCTGACATTTTTCTTTTGGGTTTACGCCAATGTAAGCGGCAATATTTTGGGTCTTGTTGGTGTTATTGCAGGACTCACCATTACGTGGTTTGCATCACGAGCCATGGGAAAACGCTTTAGTCGTTTTGCCAGCGGCATTCATGTTATTGATTTTGGACAGAAAAACGTATGTATCTTTGCAAAATCCGACAAGAGAAAAGCACTTGTCGTTCCTTATACCAAGATTAAAAGCTACAAACTCATTCGACAGGGCAAGGCGCTCCGCCTGCTTCTTGAAGGCGCTTGGGTAAGCCATCCTTCCGGATTTGAATTTGTAGACATTAACCGTCCTTTTATGGCCAACGCTCTCGATCAAATTCAAGAGCAGATTGAGCAGCTTATGGCTCAGCATAAGGTCAAAGAGACGCGTTAGCTCAGCATGTAGTAAGTGTCTTTGAGCGCTGCCTCACAGACAGATAAGGAGTTGTAATGGCAACTGAAAAAGAGCAGGTTCAGGAGTTTCTCTCCATTGTGGGAAAGTCGCTTCATCAGTATGTAGAGAGCATTGATTTTGATGCGCTTTCTGCAGCTAAAAAGCTTATTTTGGATGCAGAGGCAAAGGGCGGCCGTCTGCACGTAACCGGTATTGGTAAGCCAGGTCACGTCTCCGGTTATGCTGCATCGCTTTTCTCGTCAACTGGAACTCCAACCTACGAGCTTCACGGCACCGAGTGCGTCCATGGATCTGCTGGTCAGACTCGTCCTGGTGACGTAGTCATTGCTATTTCCAACTCCGGCGAGACAGGCGAGCTCAAGGCTACCGTTACCTGCCTCAAAAACGTTGGCGTGCACATTATTGCGCTGACCGGAAATCCTAACTCGTGGCTGGCAAACGAGGCCGAAGTTGCCCTTATTGCAGGTGTTGAGCAGGAGGGCGATTCCATGAACAAGCCTCCACGTGCCTCAATTCTTGCTGAGATTATGGAGCTCCAGTGCCTCTCTATCCTGCTTCAAAACGAGTATGGCCTTAACCCAGAGCAGTACGTTAAGTGGCATCCCGGTGGAGCTCTTGGCGCGTCCATTCGCGAGGGCAAATAACCCCAGATAAACACTGCAATACGCACAGAGGAGTTTGCATGTCAACATTTAAGGGCGTTATTGTTCCTATGGTCACGCCGTTTAACCGCGACGAAGAGCAGTCCATCAACTATGATGCAGCTGAGCAGCTTCTAGAAAAGCTTATCTCCGAGGGCGCTGACGGCATCTTTACGTTTGGCTCTAACGGTGAGTTCCACGTTTGCAACCCTGACGAGAAAATCAAGTTCTCCAAGTTTATTATCGAGAAAACCGCAGTTCGTCTCCCTGTTTACGTAGGAACTGGTGCTTGCTCAACAAAAGAAGCTCTCTATATGAGCCGTGAGGCAGAGGCAATTGGTGCAGACGCACTTTCTGTCATCAACCCTTACTTCCTGGGAATTTCTGACCAGCAGCTGGTTGAGTACTTCAAAACCGTTGCAGCAAGCGTTAAGATTCCCGTCCTTCTGTACAACATTCCTAAGGGTACCGGCAAAAATATCTCTAAAGAGGCAGTTGAGCAGCTGGTAACCATTGAGAATATCAAGGGTATCAAGGACAGCTCTGGCAACATTGATAACCTCAAGGATTATCTGGATGTCGCTGCTGGCCATGATGTTGACGTTCTTGTGGGCTCTGACGGAAAGATCTCTGAGGCTCATGCTCTTGGAGCTCAGGGTACTATTGCAGGTACCGCAAACCTTATTACCAAGGTCGTTGTTGACCTTTGGAAGGCTCTTGAGGCAGGAAATGCAGAGGAAGCGGCTCGCCTGCAGGCAGAGATTGAGCCAATTCGCGACATCCTTCACCTTGGAAGCACTCCTCAGACGCTCAAGCGTTCTCTTGAGCTTGCAGGATACCCTGTTGGTCCTGCTCGTTTCCCTGTTACTGAGGTTGCAGAGGGTGTTGACGAGAAGATCTATGCAATGCTTGACCATTACGGAATTGTTCATAACTAAGAATCAAAAATTGACGGGTTTCTCGCCAGCTCAATAGGGAAGAGCGAGATACATTTACAAGGAGATGTTGTATATGAAGATGCAGAAAGCTGCTGTTTCTCAGGCGCTGGTAGATACCTGTGCGTTTGCAGTTGTTCGCGTCCCAACAGTTGAGCGTGGTATTGAAATTGCTGAGGGTCTTGCAGAAGGCGGCGTTCATGCAATGGAGATTAGCTACACCCTGCCAAACGCAGGCGAGGTTATTGCAGCAATTAGAGAGCGTCTTGGCGACAAGATGATTGTTGGTGCAGGTACCGTTATGGAGCCAACAACTGCTCGTCTTGCTATTATGGCTGGCGCTCAGTTCATTGTTGCTAACTGCGGCTCTGATGAGGTTGCTCGTATGTGTAACCTGTATCAGATTCCTTACGCACCTGGTTGCACTACTATGACCGAGGCAAACCACAGTCTTGAGATGGGCGCTGCCTTTATTAAGTGCTTCCCCATTTCTAACGTCTATGGTCCTGAGCTGATTAACCTCTTTAAGACTCCAACTCCTTGGATGCCTCTGATGGCTTCTGGCGGCATTAATCTTGACAACCTTGCTGAGTGGCTTAAGCGTGGCGTTGATTGCTGCGGCATGGGAAGCCTGCTTACTAAGGGCTCAAAAGAGGAGATTGCAGCTAACGCATCTAAGGTGCGTGCCATCATTGATGAGACACGTGCAAAGATGCAGACTGCATAAGTAACGCTTTTCTTGCGATTGTTAGACCGCTTTTTCTGAAAAGAAGAGGCGGTTTTTCTGTGGATGAACTGCGTGACGTATAACATACCTGCACTTTTGGTAAAATAAATTCTGTATCTGTCTCTTCGGAGTAAGAAAAGGAGCAACTGTGGCTAATCATTTTCGCACTGATGAGCAACAGGAGTCCTCGTTTGATGACCGTTTTGGGGTAATTTCTCAGGATGATCTGAACCAGCTTGACCAGCAAGACGTTGTAGCTGATCAAGTTGAAACTCAGGACTTTTCTGCTGATGTGCCAGTGGCCCAGGCTGCTGAACCTGTAACAACTGTATCTGATCCATTTGCTTCTGGAGCAGAAGCTGTACACGTGGTAACTGCTGAGCAGCAAAACAACCCTGAGCAGGCACCTCTTGATCGTGCAAAGTTTTTTGCAGATCTAGCTCAAGATGCACCTAAGGTAGAGCGTACTGGTACTCCAACCATTTCTTTCAAGAACGCTTCGCTTGTGTATCCATCGCAGCCAAATCGTCCTGCGCTGGACAACATCAGCGCTGATATCTACCCAGGTGAGTTTGTCTTTGTAGTTGGACACTCTGGTTCCGGTAAGTCATCTCTCTTGCGTCTTATCACGCGTGAGCAGAAGGCAACTCACGGACAGGTTATTGTTGCTGGTCAGGACCTTACACGTATGCGTAACTCCAAGGTTCCTTATCTGCGTCGTCAGATTGGTACCGTCTTCCAGGACTTTAAGCTTCTGCCCGATAAGACCGTCTATGAGAACGTTTCCTTTGCACTTGAGTGCATTGGCAAGCCTCGTCCTGTTATTGATATTCAGGTTCCAGAGGTTCTGCGTCTGGTAGGTCTTAGTCAAAAGATGAGCGCTTACCCAGACCAGCTTTCTGGTGGTGAGCAGCAGCGTGTTTCTGTTGCTCGCGCAATGGTTAACCGCCCACCACTGCTTATCTGCGACGAGCCTACGGGTAACTTGGACCCAGCAATTTCTCTGGGCATTATGAAGCTTCTTGACCGCATTAACCGTGCGGGCACTACGGTTGTAATGGCAACACACGATCGCGAGATGGTTGACTCTATGCGTAAGCGCGTTATTGCACTTGAGGCTGGTCACATTGTCCGCGACCAGGAGAAGGGAGGCTATGGTTACTATGGGGCTCTCTAATTTTGGATATTCTCTGCATGAGGCCGGAAGCCACTTTAAAAGGAACTGGTCTACCGCTCTTGGTGCAATCGTAACCATCTTCTTGTCACTGTTCATCATCGGCCTGTTTATTCTTGGCTCTGCTCTTATCGAGAACATGGTAGGAAGTGTCGAGAACCGCGTTACTATCCAGGCATTTCTTTCTGATGATGCAGATCAGGCTGCAGTAACTGCTTTCCAGCAAGAAGTTCAAGGCTGGGATACGGTTGAGTCTGTAACTTATAAGAGCAAAGAGCAGGCTCTTGAGGAGTACCGCACAACCATGAGTTATCGCAATGCTTCTGATGCGGTTTCTGCTCTTGATGGCCAGAATCCAATTCCTGCATCTCTTGTGATCAAACTCAAGGATCCTAAGGATGTTCAAGACGTTGCCCAGCGCATTGCTTCTTCATCATCTTTTGCAGCCATTGCGGATAATAAGAGCAATCCATCCGGTGATGTTCAGTATGGTCGCGAGACCGTTGAGCGCCTCTTTAGCGTAACAGCATACATTCGTATTGGCGCTATTGGCCTTGTTGGACTTCTGGTGTTTGTTGCCTTTGTCTTTATTAACAACACCATTCGCCTTGCTATTAACGCTCGCCGTCGTGAGATTGCCATCATGCGTCTGGTCGGCGCATCTAACAGCTTTATTCGCGGACCATTCCTTATGGAAGGCGTGCTTGAGGCTCTTATCGGCGCTCTTCTCGCCATTGTCGTTTTGGTTGTTGGAGCCCACATGCTTCTCCCGGTTATGGCAGAAAGCATGACCTTCTTGACCTTTGCTATTCCAACAACGGTCATGCTGGGTATGAGTGGCCTTCTGTTGCTCTTAGGTTTGCTTCTGGGACTCTTTGGCTCTGCTATTGCTATGGGCCGCTATCTGAAGGCATAGTAACTAAGCAACCTGGTACTTCAATTGTCAAAGTGAAGTATCAATTAAGAAAGTTTTTTGCATAAAGATTGCAAGGTAAGACCTCGTGAATACCGTTCACGGGGTCTTTTTGCGTTAAACGGTATTTACCAATTTGCAGGTAGAATGATATTTTTAAGGGTGAATTGTTAGGCCACGTACTTGAATAGGGGCCAAGTATGGAGACCAACCTGCACAAATTCCAGGCTTTTACTTCCGCGGCATATCACAGTAGCTTTACAGTGGCGGCAGAAGAGCTGGGATGCACTCAGTCGTCTATTAGTCGCATGGTGGCAAGTCTAGAAAAAGAGTGGGATGTCCGCTTGTTTAACAGGCATGGTGGCTATGTAAGTCTGACTCCTGAGGGAAAGACGCTTTTGCCTGTTGCAGAAGAGGTGTGCCAGGCATACAGCAAGTTGAGCAATCAAGTTAATCGCGTCAGTGCCATTGAGATGGGCAACCTTGTTATTGCGGCGCCTTCGAGCTTTCTTTCACGAACACTGCCTGGTCATCTGAAGAAGTACATGACTGACCATCCAAACATCAAAGTTGAAGTTATCGAATGCACCTACGGCGAAGCCCTGCGTCTTATTAGCAAGGGTAAAGTGGATATTAGTTTTACTATGACCCGCGCAACTGAGCAGGGATTTACTTCAACTTTATTTGATCATGATGAGGTTATTGTTGTTTCTCAAAAGGGACACTACGAGAAGGACCTTGAGACAATTCCTGTTAAGCGTCTTATTGAAGAGCCCTTTATTGTTGATATTGAGACGGCTCCTCTGCTTCAGAAGCAACTCAAAAACGCACGCATGACGTTTGCGTCATCGGATTCATTCACCATTATGTCCATGGTAGAGTCAGGTCTTGGTGTAAGTTTGTTGCCACTTGAGGCAACAAAAGGTACAAATTTTGATATTGATGTACATCATCTGGAGACTCCCGTACATCGTAATGTCTTTATTACACATCGTGTAAAAGGCGAGATGTCGCGTACTACAGAAGAGTTTTTAAAGTATTTGAGTTAAAGATTGATGCATAGTTGTGTACGTTAACTATTTGAAAATTGCATAACTGTTATTAGATTTTGGTAAAGATGTAAAAAGATTTAACTACCGCTCGCGGTTGTAGCCTTTACGCTTACGGGTTTATCTGACGCCCAGAGGGCGCTACTTCTTTTTTCAAATGGCTTCGGGTGCAAACATAGTCTCATCAAGTTCTTCGTCCGAGTAATTACGGGAAGGAGTGGGACATGGCAGAAAATGCCGAGGCACCTGAGATGCAAAAGTCGTTGAGTCTATTCAACTTCTTTACCATCGGATTTGGTGCGATCATTGGTACCGGATGGGTGCTCCTGGTAGGCGACTGGATGGTTCTTGGTGGAGGACCATTCCCCGCGATGATCGCATTCGCAATTGGCGCAATTTTCCTTGTACCAATTGGATGTGTTTTTGGCGAGCTCACTGCTGCTATTCCAATTTCTGGCGGCATCATTGAGTACGTCGACAGGACATTCGGCCGCCCAATGGGCTTCTTTACCGGCTGGATGCTCCTTCTGGGTAACGCTCCACTGTGCCCTTGGGAGGCAATTGCTATTTCCACGCTTCTCACCGACCGCTTTGGTGCATTCCCTATTCTTTCTTGGCTTAGGTCCGTTAAGCTCTACACCATTCTTGGTGCAGATGTTTACCTGTGGCCAACAGTCATCGCTCTCTGCTTTGCTGCCCTAGTCATCTTCCTTAACTTCAAGGGTGCTGGCGCAGCAGCTAAGCTTTCGAGCTTCCTTACCAAGGCTCTGCTGACCGGTATGATTCTTGCAATGGTTATCTCCTTTGCAACTGGTTCTCCAAGCAACGGCCTCCCCCTCTTCTCCCAGGCAACTGAGGTTGCTGGCGGCGAGGGCACAAAGGCTACCAGCTTCTTTGGTGGCGTCATTGCAGTTCTTGTTATGACTCCATTCTTCTATGCTGGTTTCGATACCATTCCACAGCAGGCAGAAGAGGCTTCTGCTGACCTTGACTGGAAGAAGTTTGGTATCATCCCTGCACTTGCACTTATGGCATCTGGTATCTTCTATCTCATTTGCATCTATGCATTCGGAACCATGATTGACTGGCACGAGTTTGTTAAGTCTTCCGTTCCTGCACTTGCAGTTCTCGAGCGCATCAACCTGTTCTTCTACATTGCAATGCTCATCATTGCAACACTCGGACCTCTGGGCCCAATGAACTCCTTCTTTGGTGCTTCTACTCGTCTGATGCTCGCTCTTGGTCGTAAGAAGATGCTCCCTGAGTCCTTCGCAAAGATTGATCCTAAGTCTGGCGCACCTCTGACTGCAAACATGTTCATGGCTGGCCTGACCCTTGTTGGTCCATTCCTTGGCCGCAACATGCTTGTTCCTCTGACCAACGTTGCTTCTCTTGGCTTCATCTTCGCATGCACCATGGCTGGCGTTGCCTGCCTGCGCCTGCGTCAGACCGAGCCAGACCTGCCTCGTCCTTACAAGGTCAACGGTGGAATCGCAGGTATCCTTGCTGCAATTCTTGCTGGCAGCATCATCATCGGTCTGATGGTTGTTCCTTTCAGTCCTGCAGCACTGAAGCCAGTTGAGTGGATCATCACCATTTCTTGGATTGTCATTGGTATGGCCATCTTCATGATCTTTGGTCGTCAGTCTGAGAAGGCAGCAGCATAAGTTGCTTGCAAGCTCTAAAGGTTTCATCGGTACGTTGAACTAAGCACGTTATTTGTTTCTTTAGTTTGGATTTTTTGCGCCCAAAAAGGGTGGGCGCAAAAAGATAGTATTTATCATTTACTAGAGGGGGAAAGAAATGAGTAAGATTGCTTTTGTAGGCGGAAAGCTCGTTGACGGCACTGGCGCCGCTCCTGTTGAGGATTCTCTTGTCCTCGTAGACGACAAGAAGATCGCTTATGCTGGTCCTCGCACTGAGGTTCCAGAGGGCTATGAGGTCCGTGACATCCAGGGCCGCACCATTATGCCAGGTCTTATCGATACCCACCTGCACTTCTCCGGCAACCTGACCGACAACGATAACGACTGGGTTATCGAGTCCGTTGCTCAGAAGCAGGCATGCGCAGTCAAGCAGTCCTGGGACGCTCTCTCCCATGGTCTTACCACCGTCTGCGAGATTGGCCGCAATGGTATCGCAATTCGTGACCTCGTCAACATGGGTATCATGGAAGGCCCACGTATCTACGCTACCGGCCTTGGCTTCTGCCGCGTTGCTGGTCACGGTGACTGCCACCAGCTCCCACAGGAGATTTCCAAGAATGGTCACCCTTGGGGCGACCAGGTAGACGGTCCTTGGGATCTTCGTAAGGCAGTTCGTCGTCGTCTTCGTGAGAACCCAGACGCAATCAAGATTTGGGCAACCGGTGGCGGCATTTGGCACTGGGACTCCGGTCGCGATCAGCACTACTGCTACGAGGAGATCAAGGCAGTTTGCGACGAGGCAGCAATGGTTGGCATTCCTGTTTGGTCACACTCCTATAACAGCTTCTCCGCAGCTTATGACTCCGTCCGTTGCGGCTGCGAGCAGATGATTCACGGCTTCGAGCTTGATGCAAAGACCATGGACCTTATGTGCGAGCAGGGCACCTTCTTCACTCCTACCATCGGCTTCCTGCCAACTTGGTACGGAACTTATCCACCAGAGTGGACTCCAGAGCTTGACGCATTCCCAGGCGATACCGTCGTTGAGAAGGGCCTCAACCGTACATACGAGAACCTCCGTGCTGCTAACGAGCGCGGCGTCACTCTCACCATCGGCTCCGACTCCTTCAGCTTTGTCACTCCTTACGGCTGGGTCACCATCGACGAGATGTATGACTTCGTTGAGAAGGCTGGCGTCACCATTCTTGAGACCATCAAGGCTGCTACCCTTAACGGCGCTAAGATGGTTCACCACGAGGATGAGTTTGGCTCCCTCGAGGCTGGCAAGCTTGCTGACCTCCTGGTTGTCAAGGGCGACGTTGCTGCTAACATCCGCGACCTTACCCCAGATAACATGGAAGTTATCATGAAGGAAGGCAGCGAGGTTATTCGCGGCACCTTCTAAGAGGTAAACCAATCCCTTTTGGAGCCCCTATGCAGTCTCTGCATAGGGGCTCTTTTTGTGCGCAGGATGGCGAGAAACCCGTTGAGGGCCGCGAAAACCCGTCGAAATGCTCAGCGGGGTCCCTGGAACTTCTCGCCTTATCTGCGCATCGTCTATCACAAGGCACTTTGGGGTACATATCAGAAGATTCATTGGGTCAGCGCAAAAGGCGCTGGCTTCTATCTACAGGAGGATTTTTGGCTAGAAAACGCATACATAAAGGAAACCGTCGTCAGGGACGTGCAAAAGTCTCAAAGCGACCATCGGCGTTGCTTACAGGCACGCTGAGTCTTTCTCGCCCAGGAGTTGCTACCGTAAGCACCCTTGAGGGTACGTATGCGCTGGCCAAGCACGGGATTCATGAGGCAATGCACGGAGATGAGGTTCAGGTTTCGCTGGTCTCCGCCAAGGGAAAGACTCCTCTGGCAAACGTGCGCTTTGTGCTTACGCGAGCTACTCAGACGTTTTTGGGCATCTACCATGACGCCGGTCCACTTGGCGCTGTGGTGCCGCTGGATAGTCGCATCCAGCGAGATTTCTTTGTGCTTCCCGAAGATCCTTCTGTTGGGCGTCATTACGTTTTTGAGGGCAACGTGGTTGTCGCGCGCATTACAGAGTATCCAACGCGTAAAAGCGCTGCTGTAGTCACTATCGAGCGCCGCGTGGGATCAGCCGAAGATCTGGACATGAACGTTGAGGCAACTATTGCTTCGTATGGCCTGGCAACAGAATTTCCTATCAAGGCGCTCAGACAGGCCGAAAAAATCTCCGTTGATGCAGATAAAGCCCTTGCAGAAGACGCTTCAAGACACGATTTGCGAGAAGAGCTGTGCATCACCGTAGACCCCGCAGATGCTAAAGATTTTGATGACGCCGTTGGTGCGCGGAAGCTTGAAGATGGCAGCTTTGAGCTCTGGGTTCATATTGCAGATGTGGCCCACTACGTAAAATGGGATTCTCCCATTGACCTGGAAGCTCGCATGCGCACCTGCTCGGCATATTTAGTGGACCGCGTGTTGCCTATGCTTCCAGAGAAACTTTGCAACGATGTTTGCTCTCTGCGACCAGCTGAAGATAGGCTGGCCATGTCGGTAAAGATGACTTTGAGCAGCTCAGGCAAGATTCTTGGCGCAACTGCTATGAATTCCGTCATTCGCTCACGAGCAAGACTCAGTTACGACCAGGTAGATAGCTATCTGCAAGGAGACACCGCGGCACTTGACTCCGTTGTGCCTAGAGAAGATGCCGGCGCAATCAAAGAAATGATTAACGTGCTCAATCAAATCCGAGCACTGAGAGAAGAAATTCGTGAGAAACGCGGTTCGGTAGATTTTGAGAGCGTGGAGACGCGCGTAGTGCTTGACCAGGATAACAAGCCTACTGGCGTTTCGGTGCGCGAGCGCACCCAAGCAACGGGACTTATCGAGGAAGCAATGCTCGCGGCTAATGAGAGTGTTGCGCACATGCTCAGCCAGCATGACCTTGAGTCGGCATATCGCGTGCATGAGCAGCCTTCTCCAGAGTCACTTAAGCTTGCGGTCACTCCGCTTGTGGCGATGGGCGCTCTTGAGCCAGATGTTGCGTCTCGTATTGCTATTGGCGACCAGACGGCATTACAAGAAGCGCTGGAGTCGGTCCACGACATGCGTTATTCTCGCGTGGTTAATGCGCAGCTGCTCAGGGCCCAAAAACGAGCCATCTATCTACCAACAAACCAGGGGCACTTTGCTCTGGGAGCGGATGCGTACTGCCACTTTACCTCGCCAATTAGGCGCTATCCTGACGTGATAGTACATCGTACGTTAAAGCGTCTGCTTCGCGGTCAGACAGCGTCTCACGCAGAGCTCAGCGCGCTTCCAGATATCTGTAGCACCTGCTCTGAGCAGGAGCGCAAGGCAGATGCAGCAGCTCGTGCGACGCAAAAGATCAAGCTGGCCGAGTACTACCAGAGCCGTCTGGGAGAAGAGACGTGGGGAACCATTGACGGTTGCGAGCGCTTTGGCCTGTTCATTACGCTGGACGATACCTACGCCGACGGACTTCTCGCCGTGAGGGATTTGGGCCACGAATGGTACGTGTATGACCAGGAGACGCTAGCACTGATAGGGGAATCAACAGGCAAAACGTATCGCATTGGTGGGCGTGTGCGCGTGAAGATTTCTGGCGTAAATGTGGCTCGTGGTCAGATTGATTTGGCACTTGTGGAATAATAAGCAGGTAGATTACGTGCGGGTTTATGAAGCACCCGTACAGATGATTGCATGATTGATATTGAATGATAGGTGAGTAAGATGGCACTTTCGGCACTTTCAGATGAGCTGATGCGCGCTGAAGGCATGATGATGCAGGACCAGAACGAAGAGGCTCTTGAGCTGCTGCTTCGTTTGGCTGAAGACGCTGAGGAATATGTGGACTGCAATTGTCAAACCACAGATGAGGTGCAGTATTTTGCGTTCCCCACGCTGTTTGACCGTTTAGCGTATAGGCGCGTGGAGAACGACCCTCGCAAGCTTGAGGATGTTGCTGAGCCATTTGATCGTCTGTACGGAGACCTTGCGATGGCTTACGTACGTACCGGCGATTACGAAAACGCCATGACTGCGCTGAAGACTGCGATTCGTTGGAACCCAATGAACTGCGGATTTAGGCTTGATTTGGCTGACCTGTTTAAGATTGCAGGCGATATTCGTGAGCACATTGCTCTGACGTTTGGTGTGTTTGAGCGTGCAAGCGAGGCAAGGCATCTGACCAGGGCGTTTTTGAACTTTGCTGCGTGGTTTGAGGCTCAGGGTAGGCTTGAGCAGGCTGCGGCATGTCTGAGAGCTGCTCGTCGTTTTGAGGTTAAAGACAGCACGCTTGAGGCCGCTCTTGACCAGGCTGCAGGCACCCCTAAAGACCCTGATGGCCTTACCGACGAAGAGGCAAACGACCTGCTTGAGGCAGAGGGTCTGCCAACAGGTGCCAACGCCGAGATTGCGGTTTGCCTGCTGATGTGTGCGCAGGATTGCGCTGCCATGGGCGACAGAGCTACCGCAACTGAGATGACCATTCGCGCTCGCGATCTTGTGGGCGAGCAAGCAGCTCTTGCGCTTCTGCAGCTTGTCCGCGACGCCGCAATCTCCGAGGGCTTCACCGCAGGCGGCAATCCCGTATCTGGCGAGAAAACCGATGCAGCAGAAACTTCAGACGGGGAAGGCAAGTAAGTATGGCCGAGACCCAGGGAAAACAGCAGGGTAAGAAGTCGATTGCACGCAATCGCTCTGCTCGCCACGAGTACGAGATTGGCGAGACGTTTGAGTGCGGTCTGGTGCTCACCGGCACCGAGGTCAAGAGCTTACGTGAGCGCGGCTGTCAGCTGACCGATACGTTCTGCCTCATTCGTGACGGTGAGGCGTGGATTCACGGCATGCACCTGCACCCATACACAAATGGCGGCGTGTGGAACGTTGACCCAGATAGAAAGCGCAAAATGCTGCTTCACCGCAGGCAGATTGACTATCTTGACGGAAAGCTTCGTCAGAAAGGCTTGGCGCTGGTTCCGCTTGAGATTTACTTTGACGAGCATAACCGCGTTAAGCTGCTGATTGCTCTCTCACAGGGCAAAAAGCTTTATGACAAGCGCGCATCTGCAGCCAAGCGCGATTCTGATCGTGAGATTCAGCGAGCTCTCAAGGAGCGTAGCCGCTAGGAGTGCGTCGCTGCCGCACGTGAGCGTACCGCCGGAAGCGGCTGGCGCTCGGAGCACGCCGAACTTCTCGTCAAAAAATTTCATGCGAATTTTATGAGAATCATTCCTATTTTCGGAATAATGCTTTAGAATCACTCAAGATTTGTTACTATCTGCATGAGCACTTAACCGCGGATAAGGGCCACGGTTAGTTGCCGTCCGCGTTAAATGCGCGAATAGAAGGAAAAGCGCGTCAGCGCTTGGAGAGAGGAATAAAAATGGCAGAGAAGACTTACAAGTTTGTTTGCACCGTTTGTGGCTACGAGGTTGAGGTTGACACTCCAGAGCTTCCTGAGGACTATGTTTGCCCAGTTTGCGGCGTTGGTCCTGAGATGTTCGAGCTTGTCGAGGAGTAAACTCCCCACAAATTAGTCGGATAGGTTATCCGCGCAAGATTGCACGTTGGTAACCTCTTTGATGATCACCCAAACAAAAACGTAAAAGCGATGTAGGATTTAACCTGCATCGCTTTTCGTATGCGCCTGCGTAATATGTGCCGTTGATGTACGCAATGTGGTTGGAGTAGTCTTGAAGCACGCACTACAAATGTCAGATTCGGTGGAAGTAGCTGCATTTTTGGCCTTCTCGGGCGGAGTCATGGACGCCTATTCCTATCTGGTACGTGGCGGTGTTTTTGCCAATGCTCAGACGGGAAACTTACTGCTTTTTGGTATTAATTTGACAAGCGGTTCGTTTGAAAAGTGTCTCAAATACGCCCTTCCAATTTTGGCATTTGCCATAGGTATTGCGCTTTCATATGCCATACGAGCCATTGCGCGAGAAGAACATCTGCACTGGAGACAGCTGGCGGTTATCGTTGAGATTACGCTTCTAGGTGTAGTTTCTTTACTTCCAACCGATATGAACCTGCTGGCAAACAGCCTGACATCACTTGCGTGTGGCATTCAAGTCCAGGCGTTTAGAAAACTTCACGGGCATGCGTTTGCCACCACCATGTGCATTGGCAACCTTCGCAGTGGAACACAAGAAATAGCAGCGTATATGCATACTCACGATTCATCTCACATTGAGACATCGCTGCTCTATTTTGGAACCATTTTCTGCTTTATAGCTGGTGCGGTAGTGGGTAACTTGCTCATTCCGCTGCTGGGAACCCATATGATTTGGCTGTCACCTGCGGCGCTTCTCGTGGTTATTCTTATCATGTTTATTGATCGCGAGAAACAAGTTCTAGAAGCTCACGGTAAGTCTGCAAAGTAAGCCGTTAAGTAAGCCGTTCCCAAAATAGTCATATCTTTTTTGAAAGAATGGCAGTTCATGGGGTATACTCTCTACACTTTGAATTGCAAGCAACGTTACGCGCGTTCGCAATTCAGGAACATTGAAAAC
>JABZHP010000129.1 GCA_015258785.1 Atopobium sp. | reverse complement strand
AGCATCGACGCAAGCATAGCAATAGCACCTGGAAGGGCTGCTCGTAAAAATAATTTAAATGGTGGTGTTTCCGCAAAAAGCTTATTCGATTCCATAATTCTCCTCGATTAGTGGTGGAACATGTCAGACAGACTCGTGGTGTGGACATGTGACACGCTCACGAGAAGATTAAAAAAGCATCGAACAAGCCTCCTTACATACTTGCAGGTACACGGACAGTTGCAAATACTAACACAGCAAAGTAGCTAATGCTATGATTTATTTGAACATTTTGGACAAGTGTGAGGTTTTTTGTGTCTGTGGAACAGAAAAAAGATATCGGCGCTGAGATTGCCAAGCTGGCTAAAAATTCAAAGGTAGAAGAGCTCTCTAAAAAGGTCACTGAGGTATCCTCTGAGCTGGCAGAAAACGTTTCTGAAGTAGCAGAACGTGCCGAGAAAATCCTTGTGGTTGGTGAAGATGAGCCATTGGAGCGTCCTGCGTCTGATCGAGTTAAGGCTACTGTTCCTAGAACCCCTGCTCAACATATCTTACGTATTGTCTCAATTGTATTGATTATCTTGGGCACGGCAGATGTTTTGATAACATTAGCGTCTCTTTTTGCTACTATTACAGGCTTACAACCTGCGGTTCCTTTAGAGCAGCTTGAGTTTAGTGGCGTGTATTTTACGTTTAGCAATAACATACTTCTGGGCTATGTATTTGTACTTCTTATTGGTATGTTGCAAGTTGCCACCTCAATATTTGGATTACGTGCCGCCAAAGACTCATCAAAAGTTGAACCATACAGATTTCTTTGCTATCTGATTGGCCTGATTATTCTGGTAGGAATTTTATGGGCCTGGGGTAGAGGAGAGCTGATTATTCTTGATCCCTTTGTTCAACTTAATACTATAGTTTACGTGGTAATTTGTTCCAATCTTGCGGATAAAGTAAAGAAGGAGCACGACCAGGGTATTGTGGGAACTACATATTGGCGCTCTCGTCATCAGCGAGTTCTTCATTTCTTTTCGCTGGTCTCTATTGCATTGAGCGGAATTGCACTTTTTCTAGTTCTGATTCTGCTTGGACTGCATGACCTTTCTAGAGTTGTAAATCAACCAGCTTTAGATACGGTTAATCAATTCCTTGAACAACAGGGAATCCTTACCATTTTCTTGGTGACACTTGGTGCGGCATTTTCTCTTATTGCAGGTCTTTTAGCTCTAAAGGGTTCAAATGATGCCCGATTTATTAGACCGTATATTCTTGCGGTTACCGTTATCGTTCTGTTTGACGTAGCAAGAATTGTCTTTACGGCATTAACGCAGGGTATTCCTACCGTAACCAGCCAAGATATCTTTGAGTTGGTTTATAACGCCACGGGATGGTACTTGGCTGTTCGTATTGAGGCAGGACTTCCTAATAGCTATGGTCTACGCTTGTGGAAGAAGATTTGTTCCAATGCGTAGCATGTAAAAAGCAATTGCTTGCAAAAAGCCTCTGTATCTGAACTGCCTCCCATTTCTTAGACACGAGAAATGGGAGGCAGTTCAAAACACACCTAAGTCGGATAATCTGTTAAAAAGACGTATACATGACGCAGAAAATACCTCAATCATGCAG
>JABZHP010000128.1 GCA_015258785.1 Atopobium sp. | reverse complement strand
GTCATGGACTTACCGCAGCCAGACTCGCCTACTACCGCAAGAGTCTCGCCTTTTCGCATAATAAACGAGAGGTCACTTACTGCAGGAAGTGCGCCATCTTCGGTAAAGAGCGTGACATCAAGATGATTGACGTCGAGAAGGACGTTTTTCTTGCACTGCTCTTCTCGCTCCTTTTGAGCGGTCTCTTGTGCAAGGAGGCGCTCCTCAAGGCTGCAAAATTGCACAGACTGACCGTTTGGACCCTCAATGACGTGCTCAAATGATGCATCTTTGGTTTCTTTTGTCTGGTCACTCTCTTGTGCAAGAGCATCTGTTTTTTCTGCCATAAACGTAACCTCCTTTCTAAGAACGCATCTTTGGATCAAGGGCGTCGCGAAGGGCGTCGCCAAGCAAGTTAAAGGACATAACTGTAATGATGATGACAATACCTGGGGCAATACTGTAGAGAGGCTGTGATGCAAGGTATGGCTGAGATGCTGCAATCATTTGACCCCAACTTGCCTCAGGTGGCTGAACGCCTAATCCCAAGAACGAAAGTGTTGCCTCTGAAAGAATTGCACTTGGAATGCCCAAGGTAGAAACAACAATCAGCGTTGACATGCAGTTAGGCAAGAGATGTTTCATGATGATGCGGAAGCTATTACCGCCAGACAGAATACAAGACTGAATGTATTCAGAATTCTTCAGGCGCATGACATCGCCTCGAATGAGCCTTGCGGTGGTAGTCCACATCAAAAGACCCAATGCAATATAGAGGTTAATAAGACCTGGGCCCATAACAAACATAATCAAAATTGCAAAAAGCAAAAATGGGAAGCTGGAGAAAACCTGGATGATAAAAGACACAACTGCATCCACCCAGCGACCGTAATATCCTGCTGCAACTCCTGCTACAAAGCCGATAAAGAGGGCAATTGCCTGCGAAATAATACCAACAGAGAGAGAAATCTGGCAACCGTAAATAATACGAGAAAGAATGTCTCTACCGTACTCATCAGTACCAAGCAGGTGTGCAAACGTTGGATTCTGATTCTGAATTGAAAGGTTTTGATCTTTGTAGCCATAGGGAGCAAGAACAGGAGCAAGAATTGCAATAATTACCAGCGCCAAAACAATGCCCAAGCAAATCATGCCCAGTTTATTTTTCTTAAAAATGTTCCAGCTAACCTGCCAATAGCTCTGCGCACGAACTTTTCCCGTGGCAGCCTGTTCTGCTTCTTGAGCCTTGGCGGCATCTTCAAGTACAGCTTCGGTCTTTTGGACCTTCTCGCTATTTTTATCGCTCGTAAACAAAGCCATTACTCTGATGCCTCCTCTCCAAGACGAATTCGAGGATCAACTACTGCGTACAAAATATCAACAAGTAAATAAATCACAACGCAGATAATTGCCACGTACATGACACTACCCTGAATCAGCGGCAGGTCACGAGCATTAATTGCATCAATAAGCAACTTACCCATACCGTTCATATTAAAGATCTGCTCAATGATGATGGAACCAGTAAGGATATCTCCCAGCTGAGATCCAGCAATAGTAATAATTGGAATCAGAGCATTTCTGAGCGCGTGCTTCAAAACAATAGCGGAGCGCTTTAAGCCCTTAGCTTCAGCAGTTCTAATATAGTCCTGATT
>JABZHP010000127.1 GCA_015258785.1 Atopobium sp. | reverse complement strand
GATGAGAATGGTGCTCCTGTAACAGACCCACATAAGGTCAATGCGCTTAACCCTATTGCTGGAGCTAAGGGGTATGGACTCATGATGCTCGTTGATGTCTTCTCTGGAATTCTTCTTGGTGTACCATTCGGTGGTCATGTTAGCTCCATGTATCATGATCTATCAGAGGGCAGAAGACTTGGTCAGATGCATATCGTAATTGACCCAGAGAGATTTGTTGGCGCAGAAGCATTCAAGAAGGCTATGAGCCAGTGCCTAGACGAACTTGATGCAATGAAGCCTGCTCCAGGATTTGATAAGGTAAACTTCCCTGGAGAGAGAGCTAAGAATAGAATGGAAAAGGCTTATGCAACAGGTGGTTTAGATGTTGCAGACGAACTAGTCGAGTATCTAAAGGGTGAACCGGTTCACTTCAATAGATATGATCACAAGAATAGATTTGCTGACTAATATAAAAGGGAGAGAATAAATGCTAAAGACAATTGTAAAAGCAGGAAGTTATCATGATTCTGTTACCCTAATGCTACTTACCAATGCGGTTTCAACAGTTGATGGTGTAAACAAGGTATCCATCATGATGGCAACTCCAGCTAACAAGGACATTTTTAAGCAGAGTGGGCTTGAGACTGAAGAGCTAATGAATGCAACTGCCAACGATATGGTAGTTGTTGCTGATGTAACAGAAGAGAGCGTGCTCGATGCGCTTATGGATAAGGTTGACGAGTACTTCGCAAAGGAAGCAAATGCTGATAAAAAAAGCGAAGGAAATAAATCAGCAAAGAGCTGGGATCAGGCACTTAAGCAGATGCCAGATGCAAACCTAGCAGTAATCTCCATTCCAGGAGCTTACGCTGCACTTGAGGCAGATAGAGCTCTCGACGAGGGTATGAATGTATTCATGTTCTCTGACAATGTAACGATTGAGGATGAGAAGAAAATCAAGGATAAGGCTCACGAAAAAGGGCTCGTGGTAATGGGCCCAGACTGTGGAACTGGAATCATTCAGAGTGTGCCAATTGCATTCACAAACACTGTAAATCCTGGTTCAATCGGCATAATAGGTGCTTCAGGAACGGGTATTCAGGAGCTCACAACTATTATAGATAGACTGGGTGAAGGTGTAACAAATGCTATCGGTACCGGTGGACGTGACCTCTCTGAAGAAGTTGGTGGTACCACTATGATGGATGTCATCGACGCTATGGAAAAGGATCAGACAGTTAAGGTGCTCGTAGTTATCTCAAAACCACCAGCAAAGTCAGTAAGAGATAAGATTGCCGCAAGACTTAGCGTTTACAGCAAGCCTGTAGTTTGCCTATTCCTAGGTGAGAAGCCAGAGTATTATGAAGAAGGTCTATATCAGACTTATACACTTGATGAGTGTGCTCGTCTTGCAGTCAGTCTAGTAAGAGGTCAGAAAGTGGCTGAAGGGACTGTTGATTGTGACAGGTCTAAGTTCTTCAAAACTGAAGATAAGAAGACAATCAAAGCATATTATTCCGGCGGTACATTGGCAGGCGAGGCCGCTATGATGATTAAGGATGCCCTTAAGATTACTGATAATACGCATGCAGATGGATTTAAGCTAAATCACGACGGTCACGTTGTAATTGACCTAGGTGATGACATGTATACTC
>JABZHP010000126.1 GCA_015258785.1 Atopobium sp. | reverse complement strand
CCATATAGGTACCTGGAAGCTTCTTACTACTGCGCGGTAGTCAATGCGAGAAACAATAAACGCTAACGCAACTCCTGCCGCAGCAAAGCCAAGCTGACGCTGCACGTAGTAGAAGGGGTTATAACCCATATCCTCAGAAGTCATTGCAGAAATCGAGGATGCGGAATAAATCATAACCAGACCAAAGCACACCAGAATAGCCGTTGACACCAAAAGCACCAGACGAGGCTGCATAAAACGCTCTGGAATAGCTCCAAAGCGGCCTTTGGCCTGCGAGTGCTCGGAAGATCTCTGGCGAGAAGTACGTGATTGCTGCGCGCGCTCCCCTGTTCTGTTTCTACTGGTAGCCATTATCGACCGCTCTCTTTTTGAGCAAGATCTGCCACCATCTGTTTAAAGACACGACCGCGCTGAGCCATGCCCGTAAACTCATCAAATGATGAGCATGCCGGTGAGAGAAGCACTACAGAACCTGGACGAGCAAGCTCTACTGCACGGTCAAAAGCCTCACGCAGATGAGACTCTTCTACCACTTCTGCACGTCCGTCTGAAACGCGGCGGAGTGCCTCTGCAAAGCGAGGACCAGCCTCTCCAAAGCAGATTGCATATGCGCAGGTGGAAGATACCTTTTGAGCAAATTCATCAAGCTCTGTGCCCTTATCGTGACCACCAAGAAGCAAAATAACGTCTTTACCTGGAAACGACGTCAGAGATTTCTCAACTGAATCGGTATTAGTTGCCTTGGAATCGTTGACGTACAACACACCATTAACCGTATCAACAGGCTCAATCCTGTGCTCAAGTGGCATAAAGTCCAACAGAGCATGCCTGATAGAAACGATATCAAGTCCCAAAAACAGTCCACAAGCAGCTGCAGCAAGAGCGTTGAGTGCATTGTGTGCTCCCCTAATGTGGAGTGCATCAGCTGCTACAAGCTCCATCTCTTTACCAGACAGCCTTACTACCAGCGCACCATTGCGTACAAAAGCGGCATGTTGCGTGCCGGGATCTGCCTGAGCAAGATGACATACAGGAATGCCGCGAGCCTCAAGGCGAGAAGACACGGCCAGGCAGAACTCGTCTAAATCAGACACAATTGCCAGGTCGTTTGCATCAAGATTGGCAAAAATCTTCTCTTTAGCTGCAGCGTATGCCTCAAGCGAACCATGCCACTCAAGGTGGTCAGGCGTAATGTTTAAAAGCATGGCAACATGAGGGTGCAATTTTTGAGTAGTTGCAAGCTGGAAGCTTGAAAGCTCTGCTACAAACCAGCTCTCAGGCTTTCTCTCTGCAAGTTGGTCAGTAATAGTAAATCCAATATTGCCAACAGCGCTTGCATCAAGACCTGCATACTGCAGGATAGAGGTAGTCAAACTTGTGGTGGTAGTTTTACCGTTTGTGCCGGTAATGCCAATCCACTGTGAAGGGCTTTCTTGATAGGCAAACTCTGGCTCGCCCATAATCTGCTGAGAAGCTGCCTTTGCACTCAAGAACAGCTCAGAGGTATCGGGAATACCAGGAGAGGCAATGGTCAGGTCAAAGGTACCCTTAACCTGATCGGAGCCGCATTGTACCTGTACGCCTGAGTCTGCAAGCTCTTGGATCTTCTCGCCAACAGTAGCATCTGCGCCGCCCACAAG
>JABZHP010000125.1 GCA_015258785.1 Atopobium sp. | reverse complement strand
AATGTAAAGCTATGGGTTTTAACAGGAGCTAAATGACTTAAAGCGTTAGAGGACAGCTCCATGTATACATCCCGGTGAATCGCAAATTCTAAAAACCCGCCAAAAACCCTGTTTACGGGTAATTTGATTCACAACTAAACGCTCAAATTGACGAGAAATCACCACTAAACACGCATTTCGCTTTCAAAAAACACCCGCAAACGCCTCAAATAGATCGAATTTCAGTCGTATTTCGCTCGGATGTATCCCGGCCAATCTAGGTTGTCCCGGTCGGTTGCATCTCAAGCCGTATCTCGAAAGAACGCAAAGAAGGCTGCTTCTCGAGACGTAGATTGCTTCTCAGAGCGTAGCTGACGTGGCTGGTGGCGTAGCTGACACAACTGGCACAGTTGACGTAACTCCTGTACCCTCAAAAGGCGCGCAAGTGGGAAAACTTCGATTCTGGAGACCCGACTCAGTAAACCTAATTCAGCAACCCTTAATTTGACTTTATAAAGCCTGCTACAAATGAACTTACCAAAGAGATTACGATTGCACCTAAAAATGCCGAACCAAAACCCTCGATAAGTACACCATTTCCAAGCACATGACGCGAAAGAAAACTCGCCAACTCAAGCATAAAAGCGTTGATAACCAAAGAGAAAATTCCCAAAGTCAAAAGGGTAATAGGAAGCGAAAGCAACTGTACAACCGGCTTAATTGAAGCGTTGAGAAACGCAAGTACCAATGCAAATGCAATGGGACCCGCCCAGTTCCCTCCAACAACCGACATGCCCGGGACAAATGCAACCGCAACCAAAGTTGCCACAAGCGTTGCAAACCATGTCAAAACAAAACTCTTTCTATTCATCTCAACCCTCCTGTACGTGCCGTTGTCGCCGAACACGTATATCTCGAGATATAAAAGAAGCTCGACCGAAGCCGAGCTTCTTGTAGGATTTTGCCCAAAAACTATTGAACTATTCTCCAAAACCGGCATCGACAAGGGCGATAAGTGCGTCAAGAGCTGCCTGCTCGTCAGGACCGTCACAAGCAATCTCAATCTTTGTGCCGGTGCCAAGACCTGCTGCCAAAATCATCATGATGGACTTGGCGTTGACAGGAGCTGAATCCTTGTCAACATTTTTGAGCGTCACATTGCTCTCGAACTTCTTTGCCTCTGTTACGAAGACGGAAGCTGGACGAGCATGAAGACCCGTTGCATTGGTGATAGTAGTCTGCTTTGAAACCATAGGTGGACTCCCCTTTCAATTTTCCAATGTATGGAAAAATCTTCCATAACCCACTATACGACATCCTAGCAAATCACACTACAATTTACTTTGTATATTATCCAAGAAACTGAAAGTTATCACGCTTTGTGCGATAAGATAGTTCCCAATTAAACCTTTATCATGGCATTTGGAGGGCAATATGTCTGAAAAAGATAGATATAGCCAAAATGATCCTGAAGTCAGTGCGGAACATGACATATATGGAGAACCTGTAGAATATGAAGAACCTGTAGATGACAGCGCCGTCCGTTTTGAAAACGAGCAGTCAGGCGAAGACAAACCTTCTTCTGAGACTCAGACAAACATGGAAAATCTTGCGGGAAATGTAGTCAATACCGTAAGTGGTGCTTTTGGAGAAGCTCAAAAT
>JABZHP010000124.1 GCA_015258785.1 Atopobium sp. | reverse complement strand
GTTGGGTGCAACGTGTTTCCGTTCCTGCAGAACGATTCTGACCAGCAAGCAACGCAGCCGTCAATCACAACAGGGGAAATCGAGGCAATTTACGAGCCCAAATTTGGCGGCAGTTACCTGGATATCGCCATCGACGATTTTAATAACCTGGGCTTTGAGTACGGCGACAGCGTGGATGTTACGTTTAGTAACGGATACAAGCTCTCCGATATTCCGTACTACAACGGCTATTACACCAAAACCAACGAGCCTCTGGTTGTTGCATATCCGGGCTACCCTTACGTCTATGTGTGCGTAAATAATGGCGAGCCTCTGTGGGAAATCGCTGGTCTTAAGCATGGAGATACGGCTACGGTGACGCTTCACGAGAAGCAAAAGTACGCAACGGTTCAGAAGGCCCTGGATGCAACGTACACCAATAATCGCTCCGACTACTCAAGTGACGAGGTCTTTGCCAACTTCCGTCCCATGAAGGGTGGAAATCTTGCCGAGGGCGTGATGTATCGCTCGGCGTCGCCTATTGATAACCAGAATAATCGCGCACCCTACGCGGCAGATCTTGCCCAGAGGTGTGGCGTGCAGTTTATCTTGGACCTCGCGGACACCAATGAAGAGATTCAGGGCTATTACCAGAATGCAGACTACGACATTACGTGGCACAAAAGCCTGTATGACGCAGGGAATGTTGCGGCTCTTGACCTCAACGCCAATTATCGGGGCGGCCAATATGCTTATCGCCTGGCAGCGGGTCTGCGCGAGATAATTCTGCATAAGGGTCCCTACCTTATTCACTGCACCGAGGGTAAGGATCGTACGGGCTTTGTCTGCGCTCTTCTCGAGGCACTTTGCGGCGCATCCTACGACGAGATGCGCGACGACTACATGATTACCTACGACAACTATTACGGCATTAACGAGAAGGACGACAAGGCTCGTTACGACGCCGTTGTTGACGTGAAGTTCGACGACATCGCCCGCTGCATTGCTGGGGTGCCTACGTACGGTTCGCTCGACGGCGCAGATTACGCAGCCGGAGCTCGCAAGTATCTGACTGACGTAGGCATGACCGAGTGGGAAATCAACAAGCTTGTCGAGCGGTTAACGAGCAAGTAGCGGGTCGCGTGCTGCGGGTCGCAGTGACGGGCGCCCAGTGGCGGTCCGGGTTGCGGTAAGAACTGACATGTTAGTCGTCTGGCGAGAGGAGCGATCTTCTCGCCAGGTTTTTTGTAAAGAATAGTCTTGTTTTTGGAAGTAACAACTGTCTTTGATATATGATTCTACCCTGTGATTCACATCGTTATTTTAGGAGATACGCCGGGGACTATATGAATGTAGCGCAAGGCCTAGAGAAGAAGCTTATGCCAATGGCAGAGTTGGTGAGTAAGAATAAATATCTTCTTACTATGCGCGACTCTTTTGCCATGCTCATGCCAATCCTTATTATCGGATCAATGTTTACGCTGGTAGGCAATCTGCCAATTCCTGCGTGGGTTGATTTCTTGAAGTCCACTACGATTCAGGGCAAGTCGCTTTTCTCGCTGTTGGCCATTCCTTCTGCCTGCACTGTTTCGCTCATGGCAATATTTTTGTCGTTCGAGATTGGCTACAACTTTGCTGATCAACTTGGTTTAGAGGATCGAGTTTCTGCTGGTATGGTT
>JABZHP010000123.1 GCA_015258785.1 Atopobium sp. | reverse complement strand
GTCCTGGACATCTCTCATAAACACCTCGCAGAACTTGTCGAGAAAAAACCGCTGCTCATTAAGCCAAACGACGAAGAAGTGGCAGAGATCTTTGGTGTCGACGTCCATAACGAGGCCGACGTTCTTCTCGCCCTCCACAAGATTCACGAGCGCGGCGCAAAGAATATCCTGCTCACGCTGGGCGGCGAAGGTGCGTATTTCTTCAACGGTGAACATGTCTGGCACGCAAATGCTGCGCAGGTAGAGGTGCTTTCGACGGCATGCGCGGGCGATTCTACGCTGGCAAGCTTCATGTCAATCTGGCTTGATGATCCGTCGGCTGTCGAGAAGGCCCTGACGCGCGCGATGGCTACCGGCGGAAACGTTGCGATGAGCGCTGGCTTGGGCGACTTTGCGCTGGTCGAGAAGATTGCGGAGTCCATCCACGTTGAGCTGGTGGAGTAGGAGCGGACGTGTTGCGCGTGGAGGTGTGCGATGGTGCGCGGACTTGCATGGAGGTGCGCAGGGCTTGCGAGCCCACGGGTTTCTCGGCGTCAGGCGTGCGTAAGTCTCCATATCTGTAAAATAAGTCTTTTCTCGCTTCTTGATTTCGTGTAACGTATAAGGGCTAATGTGATAATTAGGTTTTCGAACCTCTAAAGAAGGAGAGTGCAATGTCCGGACACTCTAAGTGGGCCACAACCAAGCACAAGAAAGCAGCTATCGACGCTAAGCGTTCTTCGCTGTTCTCTAAGCTTTCCCGCAACATTACTGTTGCTGCAAAGATGGGTGGCGACCCAAATCCGGACAACAACGCTAGCTTGTCTGCCGCTGTTGCCCGTGCTCGCATGGTTTCCATGCCTAACGCAAAGATTCAGGCCGCTATCGATAAGGCATTTGGCGCTGGTGCTGATGCTGCCATTTACGAGGAGATCGTTTACGAGGGATACGGTCCTGCAGGCGTCGCAGTTTACGTTGACTGCCTGACCGACAACAAGAACCGTACCGCAGCAGACGTTCGTTCCGCATTTACCCACTCCGGCGGCAACCTTGGTACCGCTGGTTCCGTTGCGTTCCAGTTTGAGCGCAAGGGTTCCATCGCAGTTGACAAGGTCATTGTCTCCGAGGAGAAGAAGGTTGCTGACCGCGAGAACGCTGTCGACGAGGACGAGTTCATGATGGCAGTAGCTGAGGCTGGCGGAAACGATTACGAGGACGCTGGCGATCAGTGGATCGTTTGGACTGCATACGACAAGATGCAGGACGTCCAGAAGGGTCTCGAGGCTCAGGGCATTGAGGTCAAGGGCTCCGAGCTCACGATGGTTCCAACCACCCCAACTGACGTCTCCGTTTCTGATGCAAAGAAGGTTCAGCGTCTTATCGATAAGCTTGACGAGCTCGATGACGTTCAGAACGTCTACAGCACCATGAACATCACCGACGAGATTGCTGCTGCTCTCGAGGAGGAGTAAGCTCTCTGGTCCGCGCCGCGCCGAGCGCCGCGCAACGAGCGCGACGAGTGACGAGCACGACGAGCGCAAAATCGCGACCGGCGACAAAACTGCACTTCAAAGCCCCGCCAGTTGGTGGGGCTTTTTGTTTGGGTAGCGTCGATGGGTCGTGTCCCGAAAAGTGGTGTAAGTAAGCATTTCAGTCATTTAAAAGAAGTGCGGTTATTTCCTAAAATATAGT
>JABZHP010000122.1 GCA_015258785.1 Atopobium sp. | reverse complement strand
ATCCCCCACCCCGAGCTTGTTGGTGCCGACCGCGTAGCAAATTCCGTTGCTGCAACTGAGCGCTATGGCTATCCAGTTATTGTGGTTGATTTTGGCACCGCAACCAATTTAGACGTTGTTGATAAGGACGGCGTATTCCGCGGAGGCGCTATTTCACCAGGTATTATGATCTCTGCAAACGCTCTGTTTGCGCGCGCAGCTAAGCTCTCTAGCATTCCTATCAAGGCTCCCGAGACTGTCTTGGGCAACACTACAGAAAGCGCTGTTCAGGCAGGTATTGTAGTGGGCGCAGCAGCTCAGGCAGAGGGCCTAGTTGCCAGAACGCTCAAAGAGCCTGGTATTGAGGGCGCAACCGTTATTGCAACGGGTGGCCTGGCAAACACCGTTAGCGAAGCAACGGATGTCTTTGACGTAGTTGATCCGCAGCTCACTATGCGTGGCATTTATCTGATTTGGAAGCAGTCCGCTCAAGCCGCAGAGTAACTGACTCCGCAGCTGCAGTGCAGCAGTTAGATTGACAGCTAAACCGGCAGTTAAACCGCTGGAACTACAGAAGCTTCTTCCTCACTCACAAGGATTTCTTTACCGTCCTGGTCAACAAGGATGGCATGACCCCACACGTCAATGCCGCCAAATCGAGCGGTCAGCGCAACGTTACCACTGGGGTATACCTTATTGACCTGCTGTCCAAGCAGAGGAACCATATCAAAGTAGTCGCTCAGAATGAGTGCGATTGGCCCCGCAAAGCTCCTTGTACGCTTAACCTGCTGCTCCCATGCGCTTACGCTCTGAACCACCAGTTCAGAAACCTTTTTGGCGAGAAGTTCTGTGTTGTCTGTAACGTCAAACACTGAGCACAGCGCCTCAGAATCTGCCGCGATGCTTACCACAGCAAACATTCCCTCTTGATAGCCAGCAGTGGCCTTAATTGAGACAACTACCTGGTCGTTATAGCAAATATCGTAAGGCCAACGGATACCAAAACTCTCGTCCTTTGCGCGCAAGAACTGACAGAGTCCCAGCGCCACAACATATGGAACTGCAGGCACGTACGGCATCGAGACCCCTAGGCGCACAACAGTTGCAACCTCAAAGGGTTTCTCGTCAGATGATGGACGCGCTGATGCCGATACGCAAGCCGATTCGGCGCAGTCGTCTTGGCCAGATGCAGCACATTCCTGCACGTCAGAGACGCGGAATACAAACTCGCCCGTTTGTGTGCCGCCTCGCGCTAGCTCCAGAGCTTCCTGTGCTACTCCCACGTAATGGCTCCCAAGTCCTCGGTTACGTGACCAACACGCTGGTCAGGAGGGGCAATCTCCACGCCGCCGTGAGAGAAGAAGCGCACAGGATCGTGCATCAGGTCCTCCATAGGCACAAGCACGTAATCGCGCTCGCCCATGCGTGGATGAGGCAAAGTGAGGTGTTTACCTGCGTGTTGTTCGCCCTCAACCCACAGAAGGTCGCAGTCAATAGTGCGAGGTCCATGGCCCTCCTCGCCCTTCTTGCGTGTGCGGTTGAGAGCGTTCTCTACCTCAAGCAGCTTGTCCATCAGTACCAGCGGATGGAGCTCTGTTCTAATCTCAGCAACAGCATTTACCACAGGCGTAGCAATGCCGTATGCAGGTTCAGTTTCGTAGGCGTGGCTGAGAGAAACAACGCAGGTCAGCGGAATCTCATCAATAAGCT
>JABZHP010000121.1 GCA_015258785.1 Atopobium sp. | reverse complement strand
CTTACGTTTTCTGCCTACGACGTCTGTGAACTCTGCCCAAGGCGTTGTCATGCTCAAAGAAACGCTGGTAAAGCGGGCCTTTGTGGAGCTTCAAGCACCATTCGTGTGGCTCGTTCAGCGCTGCACTTTTGGGAGGAGCCTCCCATCTCGGGCGAGGCCGGATCAGGTGCCATATTTTTCACGGGTTGCCCGCTCAGATGCGTGTTTTGTCAGAACCATCAAATCTCGCAAGAGGGTTTTGGTAAGCCAATCACAACCGAGCGCCTTGCTCAGATGATGCTTGAGCTACAAGCTCAGGGTGCGCTCAACATCAACCTTGTAACTCCTTTGCACTTCTCGCCACACATAATTGAAGCAGTGACGCTGGCAAAAGAGGCGGGATTGACGCTCCCAATAGTGTGCAATACCTCGGGATACGAGTTGCTAGAGGTGGTACAGAAAGTCTCGAGCGTCATTGATATTTGGCTGACGGACGTCAAGTATGCAGATTCTCAGCTGGCAAAAGAGCTGTCATACGCGGCAGATTATCCTGAGATGTCCATGGCCGCGCTTGAAGTCATGCACAACTCGGTGATGAGTCGTGGCGGCTGCAAGCTTGACGATGACGGGCGCATGCTGCAGGGCATTATTGTGCGCCATCTGGTCATGCCTACGCACGCGGACGATTCCTGCGAGGTGCTCAACCGCGTCTGGAATCTTTGTCATAATGATGTAGACGTATCAATCATGAATCAGTACACGCCTAATGAGCGCATGCGTGCAGCTGGCGGTCCGCTTTCTGAAACGCTTTCTGACGAGGAGTACGAGTTGGTGCTCTGTCATGCGGATGACCTGGGCTTTGAGAACCTGTGGTGGCAGGAGGGCGGAACCGTCTCCGAGAGTTTTGTGCCAGCCTTTGACGCAACAGGCGTTGAAGGTCCCGCGCTCAAGCTCCGCTCGGCTCGCGGCAACGCCACCGACGCTTCAACCCGCACTACCACCAGCATCCCCGATACGCAAACCGAGGAGTAACCATGTCTGTCGAGAAGCCCGAAGAGCTCCAAACCACCCCAGCGCCACAGGCGGCTGCACTTACGGATGCGGAGCGCGCCGAGCTGGAAGCGCTCCGCGCAGAGAAAGAGCGCAGGGAGCTCGAGGCTCTTCGCGCAGAGAAAGAGCGCGCTGAGCTTGAGGCGCTTCGTGCCGAGAAGACCCGTGCAGCCCAAGCAGAAGCACAAGCCCAGGCAGAGGCAGCCGCCGCCGAAGATGCTCAACTTGTTGCAGCTCAACAGCGTGCCGCACGTCAGGCAGCTCAGCAGGAGGCTGAGCAAATTCGTCGCATTCAGGAGCAGCGCGCAAAGGGCCGTGCTCTCATGGAGCCCGATGAGGACGACGAAGACATCAAAATGCCTTTGGGACAAAAAATTGTTATTGGAACTGTGGTAATTCTCGCAGTTATCTTTGTTGTAAGCCAATTTATTTTGTAGGACTGCTACTCTAGATATATCGTCTCACCGTCAGTTTTTGACCAATCGAAAAGAGCAACTATGTCACTCACTGATCGTACCAAACCCTCAGACGTTAGCCTTAATACAGACCTATATGAGCTCACGATGGCTCAAGGTTATTGGGAAGCCGGTCTTGTTAATGCAGAGGCATGCTTTACCGCATTCTTCCGCGAGAACCCCTTTAATGGTGGATTTGCAATTTCTTGTGGTAC
>JABZHP010000120.1 GCA_015258785.1 Atopobium sp. | reverse complement strand
CGTCAGGTCCGAAGATACGGAACTCGGAGCGATTGCTGTTGATGAGCTCAGCGGTGTACTCGCCAAGGACGCGCGTTGCCTCAGTAGCACCAAAGCCGTGGCCCTTCTCGGCAACTGGGATCTCGTACTTCTTTGCGTCAGGAAGAACGAGGTTGCGGCGGATTGCGCCACCGTTTGCGTTAGGGTTAGCGCCAAGGCGGAGGTCGCCCTTAGGCATGAAAGCGGTAACCTCTGGACGGATTGCGCCCTTCTCGGTGAAGAGGGTCTCTGGCTTGTAGGAGCCCATCCAATCGCGAAGGACCTGGAAGTGGGCCTCGGTATCGCGAGCGGATGCCAGTGGAACCTGGTGTGCGCGCCAAGAGCCCTCGGTCTTCTTGCCGTCGATGTAAGGAGGGCAAGTCCAACCCTTAGGGGTGCGGAAGATAATCATTGGGTAGTAAGGACGGGATGCGTCACCTGCGGCTGCGCGAGTCTTGATAGCGCAGATCTCGTTGAAGACAGCCTCGAGAAGAGCTGCGAAACGACGGTGGATGGATGCGTGATCCTCGTCGTCGAAGCCAGCAACAAAGTTGTATGGGTGGTAGCCCATGCCGCGGAAGAACTCGTCGCGCTCACCGTCGGAGATACGAGCCAGGATGGTTGGGTTAGCAATCTTGTAGCCGTTGAGGTGCAGGATTGGGAGAACGATACCATCGGTCAGTGGGTCCATAAACTTGTTGGTCTGCCAAGAAGTTGCAAGTGGGCCGGTCTCTGCCTCGCCGTCGCCGACAACAGCGACTGCCAGCAGGGATGGGTTGTCCAGGACAGCGCCGTATGCGTGGGACAGGGTGTAGCCCAGCTCGCCGCCCTCGTGGATGGAGCCTGGAGTCTCAGGTGCGTAGTGGGAAGGAATTCCGCCTGGATAGGAGAAGCGGCGGAAGAACTTCTGGAGGCCCTCTTCATCGTCGGTGATGAATGGGTAGGTCTCGCGATACGTGCCGTCGAGCAGGGACTGTGCGGTACCTGCAGGTCCACCGTGACCAGGGCCCATGAGGAAAATGGTGTTCTGGTTATGGTCGCGGATGAAGCGGTTGACGTGGCCGAACAGGAAGTTCAGGCCTGGAGTGGTTCCCCAGTGGCCAACCAGGCGATGCTTAACGTCCTCGCGAGAGAAACCGTCCTTCATAAGAGGGTTGCTGCGAAGATAAATCTGACCAACAGACAGGTAGTTAGCTGCGCGCCAATACCTATCGACGCCGGCAAGCTCGTCCTCAGATACAGGCTGATTCAGGGTCTGCCAAGGTGTGCCGTACACGGGCTGAGCCATGTGCTCCTCCTTTTCTTGGGCTGCTGCCTGCACGTTTACGCAGGTTAGGCAACCTCGTTGCTTCCATCACCTGAGCGTTTGTTTTGTTCGCACTCAACTGGGCGCACATAAAACAACACATACATAACAGTATGATGCTTCGGCTATGTTTCAAATACTACTCTAAGTGATAAAACGTTTTATCACTGTGAGATTTCTGGAAATTTCTTTCCTGAGAGACGCTTAAGGTGTCTTTTAAGCAGCAAAACGATCCCCCAACGGTATCCACAATGCCAAAATGCAACCAAAATGGTGCCCAAGTAAAGCGTATACACACCAAAGTGGTAAAAAATGCGTTTAGTTGGGGTTTTCATTTTTCTGCATACAACGTTTGCCCAGATAAAAGAGTCACGTCTCAAAAAGTGGTGTAAGGCTATTTCCTTACTGCCTTCTAACCTACATTATGCCACCTCTTTACAAGC
>JABZHP010000011.1 GCA_015258785.1 Atopobium sp. | reverse complement strand
ATGGGAGGCAGTTCACTGAGTAGACGGCTGT
Source organism: Atopobium sp. (assembly GCA_015258785.1). Classification (GTDB taxonomy): domain Bacteria; phylum Actinomycetota; class Coriobacteriia; order Coriobacteriales; family Atopobiaceae; genus Lancefieldella. The sequence goes on along the minus strand of JABZHP010000011.1, from coordinate 28,973 downwards.
TTTTAGTTGGGTGAAGTACTGGTTAGTAGCCAAGAATGCCAAAGCCAACAAGGCCTGGTCCAGTATGGACAACAAGGTCCGAGCCTGCCTCGACATACCTAAAGTCGGTGACATTAGGGATTGCTTCTTTAATCATGGCCTCCATTTCGGAGTAAATGATATTAGGCGCTGAACAGCAAATTCCCACATGAACGTGGTCAAATTGCTGAGCAAAAGCTGATCCTAGCGCAATCTGTCCTGCAAGAGACTTCTGCCAACCGCGAGTCTTCTTTGCAATGGTGTATTTACCATTTTCGTCACAGGTAAGAACGGGTTTGATGTTAAGCATAGAGCCAATACGATAAATTGCCTCAGAAATGCGGCCACCCTTACGCAGGTATTCAAGGCTTGGAACAGAGAAGTATACGCGTGTGTTCAGGGAATCCTGATCAAGTTTGGCACCAATCTCCTCAAGAGAAAGACCCTGCTCAATAAGACGTTGAGCCTCAATAACAATAAGGCCAGAAGCAATACCAATATTTTTGGTATCAACAACATAAATAGGGAAGTCTGTAATAGATTCTGCAATCATGCGAGCAGTATCGCAGGTAGCGGAAAGTCCGGAAGAGATAGCAACGTAAACAGCACCCTCGTACCCTGCTGCTTTTGTGTCATCAAAGGCAGCCTTAATGCCCTCAGGAGAAGGAAGTGAAGTCTTTGGAACCTCTTCTTCAAAGCGAGCAACAAGCTCTGCTGGTGTGATGGTAATGCCAGACTCGTAGGAAGAGCCATCAGAATAGTTAATGCGAAGTGGGGTGATACGAATATTGTGTTCAGCAACAAAATCAGGTGGGACATTAGTTCCTGAGTCTGTGATGATGGCAATTCGCTTAGTGTCCATTATTCGCTCCAAATATATACGTGCTACAAGTAGCTAAACGTTGACTTTCTATTACCCACATTTTACATGGAGATATACCCTGTTTTCTTGAGATATGATAAGTTGCTCTCAACGGTAGGTAGACGGTACACTAGGTATATAACTCGAGAAAATCTTTCATAACGTAACGTTTGCTACTATTTAGGCACTAAGAGAGAACGGCAGATAATGTCTAGCATTTATAGAGAGCCCGTTGTAGTGAGAAGAATTGAGCAGCGCTCATCTCTAAAGAAAATCACTTCTAACAGCACAATTGCAGCAGCAGTCATGGTGCTTGCAGCATTGATTGCACTAGTCGTTGCCAATTCTCCTGCTCATGATGTGGTTCGAGAAATTCTTGAAGTCCAAATGAGTTTTTCGCTTGGAATGATTCATGCACATATGGCTTTGGAAGTCTTTGTTAATGACTTTCTCATGGCTATCTTTTTCTTGCTTGTAGGTATTGAGCTCAAGTATGAGGTAACTGTTGGCCAGCTCAGAAAGCCAAGACAGGCAATGCTTCCTATGCTTGCGGCTGTTGGTGGCGTTGCAGTTCCTGCCCTTATTTATCTGGCGCTTAATGCAAGTACCGCTCCTCATGGATGGGCAACACCAATTGCAACCGATATTGCCTTTGCGCTGGGTGTCATGTCGCTCTTAGGCAACAGAATTAGTCCGCAAACCAAGGTTTTCTTCCAGACGCTTGCTATTGCTGACGATATCCTGGCAATTGTGGTTATCGCACTCTTTTATGGTCACACACCAGATATTGCCTGGTTAGCAGCTTCTCTTGGAGTACTTGTCATTTTGTGGGGAATGAATCGTCTGAAGATTTACTCTTCTGGTCCGTATTTGCTTGTTGGTTTGGTGCTCTGGGTTTGCATGTATCACTCGGGAATTCACGCTACTCTTGCGGGCGTTCTCCTTGCCTTCTTCTTGCCATCTCACTCTGATGTTCGTCTGAGCAAGCTGGGTAGCTGGCTTTCTAGGCGTGCCCGTGAACTTGATGATCACTACGACGATGAACATCACGTTTTAGGTCAGCATGACTTTACGCATGGAGCTAACTCAATCGAGCAGGTCATGCATCACGTAACTCCACCGCTTCAGCGTGTTGAGCACTACATTTCTGTCTTTGTGAACTTTGTTGTTCTTCCTATCTTTGCGTTTGTTAATGCACAGATTACGCTGGTAGGTGCTGATTTTGGTGCGCTTCTTAGCAGTAACATTGCTCACGGCGTATTCTTTGGCGCCGTTCTTGGAAAGCCATTGGGAATTATTCTTGTGACGTTCCTGTTGGTAAAGGTTAAAATCTGCAAACTTCCTGCAAAGGTTGACTGGGTTCAGATTGCAGCCGTTGGTCTTATGGGTGGCTTAGGCTTTACCATGTCAATTCTTATTTCTAACCTTGCATTCCCAGACGCAGGGGAGATTCTTGCAGCTAAAGTAGCCGTTCTTGCTGCATCATTTGCTTCAGCTATCTTGGGCCTACTTTTTGTACATATCGCAGAGTTTCACAAGCGTCAAAAGAACAGCAATATAAAGGAAGACAGCGAGTAAAAATATAGACCTAATGAGACGTACGGATCTTTCTATCCTTGACTATTAAAATGCAGAGCCCCACAAAATAATACGCAGAAGTTATTAAAAACTGGCGCGTAGAATGTTTACTCCGCCTATTGAGGCATCTTGTCCTGCAGGAGAGAGACACATCAAGACAATGGTGAATAGCCATATAAGAAGTAAACAAATATTGACTATCTTATTAATAAGATAAGCTATTGGAGTAGAAGCATCAAAAAACATACCTCTATTAAAAATGCTTATGAAAAAATCTTTCCAAGAGTCATACATGATGAGCCTCCAACTTGTTAGAAAAAGACCCCGTATATATGCAATTTTATTACTGATATAAAATCAATAAGCTATGGTTACTCGACCGTGCCGTAGGTAAAGCCCCAACCATGCGCCGTAACAATTGAGTTAATCTGATCGCAGAGACGAGCGCGGACATAGTTGCCCGACGGAATTAGCTCAATAACTTCTTGCAAATCTTCTTCAAGATCGTCTACTTCAGCTTGAATCAGCACGTCAACCTTAGTGACTGTGCCCGAAGGTTTACGCTTATAAAGGTTGTCAACAAGGTGCTGGAGCTCGCCATATGCCTCCGAGCGTATGCCAGGCTGTGCAGAATTTGCCATGATTCTCCTTGTCGCGTTGATTTTTAAATCACCTATACTTTGTATCACGCAGAGACCGAAAAGGGGAGTGTCATGTTTGAGCTAGTTTCTCGCGAGCTGTTCCAGCCAAAGTCAACCTCTGAGCAAAACGCTTATCAAAAGATGAGCGATGATGAGCTTAACCAGGCTCTTGAGCTTATTGGACAAGAAGCTCGTGCACTTGGCGAGAAAAACCTCAAGCTTGATATGGCTCGCGGAAAGCCAAGCCCTGCGCAGACGGCGCTGTCTAAGCCTATGCTTGATGAGCTGGACTCCACTTCTGACCTGACTGACAACGGCTCTTTTGCAGACAACTACGGAGATCCCTGGGGCCTTCCTTCTGCGCGAGCCTTTGCCGCGGAGCTCACAGGTGTACCTGCTGACCAGGTCATCGTAAATGGCTCCTCAAGCCTCAACCTTATGCACGACATTATTTCTCATGCCGTTACCCACGGTCTTGCTGGTCAGCCTTCTTGGGCAGAGCAGATGGCGGTTGCAAAGGCCCAGGGTGCCACGCTCAAGTTCCTGTGCCCTGCTCCAGGCTATGACCGTCATTTTGCTATTACACAGCATTACGGATTTGAAAACGTTGCTGTACCTATGACTGAAGACGGCCCAAATATGGACGTGGTCAAGGAGCTTGTTGAGAACGACAGCTCTGTTAAGGGAATTTGGTGTGTGCCACGTTTTGCCAACCCAACTGGCATTACCTATTCAGATGAGGTAGTTCGTGCTTTTGCAAACCTCAAACCTGCTGCTCCTGACTTTAGAATCTTCTGGGATAACGCCTACGCAATTCACGCCTTTGTACCAGAATCTGAGGCCCCTCAGCTCTTAAATATCTTTGATGCGCTTTCAGAGGTTGCTGCAGATGGCGCTCAAAAGAACCTGGTAATTGCTTTTGCCTCAACGGCAAAGGTAACCTTCCCAAGCTCAGGCATGGCCTGGGTTGCCGCAAGCTCTGCAGACATTAAAGAAATCCAGAGCGCTTTCAAGGTTGCTCGAGTTTCTCCCGAGAAAATCTCGCAGCTGGCACATGTGCGTTTCCTCAAAGATGCTCAAGGCATTGAAGCCCATATGCAAAAGCATGCCGAGCTGCTTCGACCACGTTTTGAACTGGTTGAACGCAAATTGCAGGAGGGTCTAGGAGATTTAGGCGTTGCAACCTGGTCTCACCCTAAGGGTGGCTATTTTGTCTCGTTTGATGGTCCCGTTGGCTCTGCACGCGCAATTGTTTCTCGCGCCAATGAACTGGGCGTCACTATGACACCTGCAGGAGCTACATGGCCAGCCGGTAAAGATCTTTTTGATACTAATATCAGAATTGCTCCAAGTTACCCAACGTTGGAAGAGCTTGATGCAGCGCTTGATGTGTTTATTGTTGCTGTTAAACAGGTAAGTGCTCGACTTGCAAAAGTTGATCGCGGTCAGAGCGTCTGGGGATAGCTTGTGTAACTTTGGTATTTCCTTTGAAAGTAAGCCCATTCTGCCGTATCTTGATAGATTATGTTTAGAAAAAGCGATTGGATGTTGAATGCCAACTAATACTTCAAAGCCAGAACTTACACCAGAACAGAAGGCAGAAAAAGAACTGGTTGCCATGGCAAACCAGACAGCAAAAAAGAAGGCAAAGGACCGTAAGCCCGATGAGGCTCCTAAAAAGCCAGGTCCTTCTACAGGCATGAAGATTGCTATTGGCGTATTCTCGCTCTTTATTGCTATATCTATGATGCTGCCTTCTCTTGCCAGCATTTTCTCTAACTCGCAAAAGCAGCATCAGACTCAGCAGAATTCTCCTGAGGCTATTAACCAGGTCTATCAGAAACAGGCAGAAGAAAAAGAGTCTGCCATTCAGTCCAATCCAGATAATCTGCCAGCACATCTTGATTTGGCTCGTACGTATTTAGGTTGGGGAATGGCGCTTAAGAGTTCTTCTCAAGATGATTCTGTTCAGAAGCAGTCTTTACAGCTGATCAACAAAGCAATTGCCGAGTACGATACGTATCTTGCTTCAAATGATTCTGATGAGGTTCGTGTTGATAGGGCTATTGCGCAGTTCTATGCAGGAGACCAAACAGGTGCCGTTGAGGCGCTTAAGGCAGTAACAGATCGCTCTCCAGACTATGCTAACGGTTGGCTTAATTTGGGAATGATGTATCGTGTTACTGATCAAGTAGATCTTGCAAAAGAGGCACTGCAGAAGGCAATTGAGAAAGATTCCGATAATAGCGCCGGTGTGAGAGATAATGCACAGAAAGTTCTTGATGCATTAAACGGAAACACCTCTACCTCTTCAAATAACACTAAGTAAGGAGGAGTTATGGCACTAGAGATAAGCTCTGAAATTACAGATGAAAAGGCCATTATTCGCATTGAGGGCGAGGTAGACGTATCAAACGCCTCTGAGCTTCGCGATGCTTTGGATACCGCGCTCGCCGATGGAGCAAAAGAAGTTGAAGCTGATTTTGCTGAGGTAGCTTATATTGATTCGACGGGCATTGGCGTTTTAGTGGGTGCCGCACATCGAGCACAAGAGAGTGGTTCTGTGCTTGTTGTTGCAAATCCTCAGAAAAACGTGGAGCGTGTCTTTTCGCTTCTTGGGGTCGATAAAGACCTTAACGTTCGCAAGTAGGTTTGGTAACTTGCAAGCTCTTTGAGAAACGGTTCAAAGAGCTTGTTTATGTTTGTTCCAGAAAGGTATTGCTTGTGTTTGGCATTGGAGAAACAGAGCTCGTACTAATTTTGCTCTTTGCATTTTTAGTATTTGGTCCTGATAAATTACCTGGTATGGGTCGCACGCTTGGTCGTGCTCTTAGACAGTTCCAGAACGCGCAAGAAGGCTTTAATAAAGTTGTCCGTGCAGACTTACTTGACCCTGCAGCGGATGCACTTCACGAGAAGCCCAAGCGATCCGAGCAGCTCAAAAATGCTGCATCTGATGCTGACCGCGAGGATACTGACCATCAGGAGACCTTTGCTGAGCGTCGTGCTCGCCTCAAGGAGGAGCGCGAGGCTGCTGAGAAGGCTGCTGCTGAGGCTTCTGAGCAGACTAAGCAAGCTGAGCAGACTCAGGAGGTTGAGCAGCCAGAAACCGCTTCCGGTAGCGAGGCTCTTGCAGCTGCACCACAAGCTACGTCTTCTGTTGCTTTCTCCGATGATTCTACAGAGGTAACTGAGTACGTGGCACCTAAGGCTGCAGAAGAAACTCCTGCTGCAGCTCCATCTGCAAAAGACCTCTATAACCTTGGATCTGCACGTTCTTCTCGCTCCATGGCAGAAGACAAGAAAGAAGAAGTTGCTGGAGAGGAGGGAGAAAGCCAGGACGCATAAGTCCAGCTTTCGTGTGTAATGCCTATTACTCCAGCTCGTATGCCACTTTTTGATCACCTGGGAGAACTCCGTCGCCGCGTGACCATTGTGGTGGTATCGCTTTTTGTTACTGCAATCATTATTTATTTTGCAACACCTGCATTGATTGAGATCTTGATTGACCCTATCAGGGAGTTTTTGACCGATGGTAAGCTTACGGTTATCTCGGTCCTTGGCGGCTTTAGTATCAGGTTTAAGGTAGCTTTCTTCTTCTCGGTGATTATCTGCACACCTATTATCATCTGGGAGATTATGGCTTTCTTCTTGCCTGCGCTTAACGCTAAAGAGCGCAAGTGGGTTGTTCCTACCGTGGCAGCCATGATTACCTTGTTCTTCTTAGGTATGCTGTTCTGCTACTTCATCATTTTGAACACCGCAATTGGTTGGATGATTGGTCAGTCGCAGGAGTTTGCAGGAACCATTAACGAAGCAAGCGATTATCTCAACATTATTATGATGTTTGAGATTGGCTTTGGTGTTGCGTTCCAGCTTCCACTAGTTATCTTCTACCTGGCTATTCTTCACCTTGTTCCTTACAAGGATATGCGTGAGCAGTGGCGCTATGTCTATGTTGGCCTGATGATTCTTTCTGCAGTAGTCACTCCTGACGCATCACCTGTCACCATGATTTTGATGTTTGCAGCTCTTATTCTGCTGTACGAAGTTGCTCTGGCCGTTGCTCGCTACGTCATTATTGCCCGTGATGGCAAAGCCGCTCTTAAGTGGAGCCGCGAGGACTACGAGCAGCATGAGCTAGACAAAATCTAATAGTTTCATTTTTACTTTGGAGAGTGTTGTTCTTTGATTCTAGTTGTTACCGAGAAAAACGACGCAGCGCAGCAGATTGCTCGCCTTCTGTCTGAATCGGGTAAGCCTGAGACAGACAAGGTATACAACACTCCTGTTTATCGTTTTAGACGTGGCGGAGAAGACCATGTCGCTATTGGTCTTCGTGGTCATATTCTGCAACCGGATTTTCCTTTGGCTCTCAAGTTTGACAAGGAAGAGGGCTGGTATGGAGAAACTGCAGAAGGGGAACACCTTCCTGCAGATGTTCCAGATGGCCTTGAGCGTCCTCCTTATAAGGTTAAGCGCAAGCCTTTTATGGCAGATGGCGTTGACCTTAAGGGCTGGAAAATCCCCAGCTTGCCCTATTTGATTTGGGCTCCTGTAGATAAACAGCCTGCAGAAAAAGAAATTATTCGCGCCCTCAAGAACCTTGCTAAGAAGGCAGAGTCTGTCATTATCGGCACAGACTTTGACCGCGAGGGAGAGCTTATTGGCTCTGATGCGCTGGCACAGGTTCTCTCGGTTAATCCTAATCTGGCAGTATTTCGTGCACGCTACTCCGCCTTTACTAAGACAGAGATTGAGACTGCCTTCAATAACCTGGTGGATCTTGATTACAACTTGGCTGCAGCAGGTGAGTCCAGGCAGTATATCGACCTCATTTGGGGTGCTGTACTGACCCGTTACCTGACCACTGCACGCTTTGGAGGTCTGGGCAATACGCGCTCTGCTGGTCGTGTTCAGACTCCTACGCTGGCACTTGTTGTTGAGCGCGAGCGTGAGCGCTTGGCATTTAAGCCAGAAGATTATTGGGTTATTTCTGGTGTTGCTGCTCCAGAAGATGATGCGGATGCAACTTTCAAGATGGTTCACCAGACTGCAAGATTCTGGGATCAGGCAGAAGCAGATGCTGCTTATGCCGTTGTTAAGGATCAAACGCAGGCAACGGTTGTCGAGATTGAGTCTCGTAGCAGAAAGCAGCAGCCACCAGCTCCGTTTAACACCACGTCGCTGCAGGCAGCTGCAGCTGCAGAGGGTATCTCGCCAGCTAGAACTATGCGTTTGGCAGAGTCTCTGTACATGGACGGCTTGATTTCATACCCTCGTGTTGATAACACGGTCTACCCAAGTTCGCTTGACTTGAAGGACTGTGTCCGTACGCTGTCTGCAGTTCCTCAGTATGCTCCTACCTGCAAAAAGCTTTTGGGTCAGTCAAAGCTTCATGCCACTCGTGGTAAGCAGGAGTCTACTGACCACCCACCAATTTATCCAACAGCAGCTGCAAATCCAGATGCTTTGCAGCCTGCAGCTTGGAAGCTCTATAACTTGATTGCTCGAAGGTTCCTCGCAACCCTTATGGGTCCAGCTACTATGAGCGGCACTAAGATCACGCTTGATGTTGCTGGTCAGCCCTTTGTTGCAAATGGAACCGTGCTGGCAGAGCCAGGCTTTAGAGAGATTTATCCCTTTGGCCTTAAGAAAGACGATCAGATTCCTGATGTCGGCGAGGGAGAGATTATCTCTATTCAGTCTTTGTCGCTTGACGCTAAGCAGACAGAGCCGCCTGCTCGCTATAGCCAGGGCAAGCTTATTCAAGAGATGGAGAAGCGAGGTCTTGGTACAAAGTCCACGCGTGCCTCCATTATTGATACGCTCTACCAGCGTAAATACCTCAAGAATGATCCTGTTGAGCCAAGTCAGCTTGGTATGGCAATTGTTGATGCGCTCTCGCAGTTTGCGCCACACATTACCTCGCCTGATATGACAGCAGAGCTTGAGTCCGATATGACAAGCGTTGCTGAGGGCAAAGACACGCGTGATGGCGTTGTTACACACTCAAGAACTCTGCTTGCAGGCATGATTGATACGCTTATTGACCACAAAGAAGACCTGTCTGAGGCCATTGCTGATGCAGTTACTGCTGACGCAAAGGTGGGAACTTGCCCTAAGTGCGGCAAAGACTTGGTTGCTAAGAGCTCTCTGAAGACTCGTGGAAGCTTTGTTGGCTGCATGGGTTGGCCAGACTGCGATGTTACCTATCCACTGCCTCAGGGACGCGTTGAGCCGCTTGAGGGAGAGGCTGGTGTCTGCCCAGAGTGCGGTGCTCCTCGCGTAAAGGTTCAGCCGTTTAGACAGCGTGCGTATGAGACTTGCATTAATCCTGCTTGTCCTACAAACGCAGAGCCAGATCTTATTGTGGGTGAGTGTCCAACCTGCAAGGCCAATGGCAAGCACGGGGACCTGGTGGCCCACAAGTCAGAGCGTACGGGCAAGCGTTTTATTCGCTGCACCAACTACGAGGAGTGCGAGACCAGCTATCCTCTGCCTGCTCGTGGAAAGCTCGAGAAGACCGATGAGGTCTGCCCAGATTGTGGCGCTCCTATGGTGGTTGTTACTACCCAGAGGGGTCCTTGGAAGCTCTGTCCAAACTACGATTGCCCTGGTAAAGAAAAGAAAACTGCCTCGCGTAGAGGCGCTCGTAAGAGTACTAAGAGCACCAAATCCACCAAGGCAGCAAAAAAGTAAACGTATGACGGTGCATCGAGAGGTGCACCGTTTTCGGAAGAACGAGCGTCCCTCTCCAACGCCCGCTCCATACGTATTTTTACCCATTTTTGAGCACCTTTCATGTGGAAATGCGCAAAACCTTTAGAATATTCATGGCGAGAAATACAATCTGCCTGTATCGTGAGATAGTTAAGAGGGAGGGAAGCATGAACAAAAGCACACGTACATCACAAGGTTTGTTTATCACGCTTGAAGGCGTTGATGGCTGTGGCAAGTCAACACAAGCTTCTCTTCTGCGAGAAGACCTTGAAGCTCTTGGCTTTGATGTGGTCTTTGTTCGTGAGCCTGGTGGAACTGCTATTTCTGAGCAGATTAGAGGCGTGGTTCTTAACCCAGAAAACGGCATGATGTGCGATGAGTGTGAGCTGTTGCTCTATGAAGCAAGTCGTGCCCAGCTGGTAGGAGAGGTTATCCGACCAGCTCTAGCTGCGGGCAAGATTGTTCTGTGCGATCGTTTTTACGATTCTACTTTTGCCTATCAAGCAGCTGGTCGCGGTCTTGATACAGACCTCGTTCATCGTGCAAATCGCTTGGGAAGCTGTGGGGTTTCTCCTGATAGAACTCTTGTCTTTATGCTTGAGCCAACGGTTGCTCATGCGCGTGCTACGCAAAATGATGCCGATAGGCTAGAAGCAGAAGGTGTTGCCTTCCAGGAGCGAGTTTTTGCTGGTTATAAGCAACTTCTGCAAAATGAGCCAGAGCGTGTAAAAGCTGTAGATGCAGATGGCACAATTGATGAGGTTCGCGCACGTACTCGTCAGCTGTTAGCAGATCTTATTCCTGGTATTTGTGAGCTTGGTGAGTGACGCGTTTATGACTCAAGAGAGCACACATACTACTCAAAACACCTATCCACTTCCTCAGGCACTTACCCGTCTTCAGGATCAACCTCAAGTTCAAAATCTGCTTGCACGTGCACTTCATGAGCACAAGCTTGGCCACGCCTATCTGTTTGTAGGAGCTCCTGGCTCGGGTAAAGGTCTTGCAGCTAAAGCTTTGGCGCAGTGCGTGCTTTGCGCTCAAGGCGGTGACGCTGCCTGTGACGACTGCATTCGTATTTCTCGCGGTACTCACCCTGACGTTCACGTACTTACTCCAGCTTCCGCAAATGGCTACCTCATTGAGCAGATTCGTCAGCTCATCGCTGATGTTAGTCTGGCGCCTATGCGCTCAACTCATAAGATTTACGTGATTGACCGCGCTGATTTGCTCAGAGAAAATTCTGCAAATGCACTGCTCAAAACTATTGAAGAGCCACCTGCAGACACCATCTTTATTCTGTCTGCACGTTCTTCTTCTGCGGTGCTTCCCACCATTGTTTCTCGTTGTCAGGTAGTTGCGTTTAGAACACTCACTGACGCTGCTGCTAAAGCCGCTATTATGCGAGAGATTTCCGCCACAGAGCAGGAAGCTCGTATTGCGCTTGCAGCAACAGGAACTCCTGGTAGAGCTGTGGAGTTTTTGCAGTCTTCTACGCGAAAAAACATTCGCAGACAGCTCATTGATGTATTTGGCAATCTGCTCAGAAATGACTCGTGGGATGTACTCACTTCCGCAAAAGAGCTGATAGAAGCTGCAAAAATCCCTCTAGGGGATGTAAGGCGAGCCCAAGAAGAGGCCCTCGCTCAAAATGAAGACTTTCTTACCAGCGCTGCGTTAAAGCAGGTTGAGGCAGCAAATAAGCGAGAACTCACAGCGCGCGAGCGTTCGGGTATCATAGAAATGTTGGCAATTCTGGAATCGCTTCTTCGCGACGTACTTTTATGTTGCGAAGCGGTTGATGAAGAGATAGTAAATACGGATGCAGCAGGCATTATTGACCGCGTTGCATCTCAAACTCATACCCAGGGTGTTCTTGGGGCTTTAGCTGCTGTGCAAGAGGCTCAATACAACCTGGACCGCTCTGTTTCTCCCCAGCTAACCCTTGAGGTTATGCTGCTGCATATCAAGGAGGCACTTACATGCCCACCGTTGTCCCGGTGAAATTTGAATACGCCGCGCGCGATCTTTGGTTTGATCCAAAGGAGTCTGGCGTTCTTGAAGGTGACCACGTCATTTGTCAGACCGAGCGCGGTCTAGAGATTGGTCTTGCTGTTGCTGATCCTCGTGAGATTTCACAGGAAGAGTTTGAGTACAAGACAAACAAAGCCGAGCTCAAAGACGTTGTTCGTGTAGCAACTGAAGAAGATCTTGCTCGCGCAGAAGAGCTTGCCGCCAAGGGTGAGGCTGCACTTCCTGTATTCAGGAAGTTTGCTGTTCAAGAAGAACTTGAGATGAAGCCTATTGGCGTCGAGTACCTTTTTGATGGCGAGAAGGTCGTGTGTTACTTCTCGGCTGATGATCGCGTGGACTTTAGGCAGCTTGTGCGCGAGCTTTCACACGAGCTTCACGAGCGCATTGATATGCGTCAGATTGGCGTCAGAGAAGAAGCAGCGGTCATTGGCGGTTATGGTCACTGCGGACAAGAACTCTGCTGTAGAAGGTTTGGCCTCTCTTTTGAGCCAGTTTCTATCCGCATGGCAAAAGAGCAGGATTTACCGCTGAACTCCACCAAAATTTCCGGTGCTTGTGGTCGCTTAATGTGCTGCTTGCGCTATGAGTTTGAAGCATATCGTGACTTCAAAAACCGTGCTCCAAAGCGCAACGCCGTTATTGAGACTCCTTTGGGTATGTCAAAAATTGTTGAGTACAACACGCCAAAAGAGGAGATTGCCCTTCGCCTAGAGAGTGGCAAGGTAGTACGCATTCCTCTTGCTGATATGGACGCTTCTCCTGCAGCACAGCAGAAGTCGGAAGACCTGGGTTGTTCTTGCAGGCCAGATAGCGTTTCTCGCGCAGCTCTTGAGCGTCTTGAATCTGTTGAGGTTCAGATGGCGCTGGCAGAGCTTGATCGAGCAAACGGTCTCATTGTTGATGAAGAGCCAGAGATTAATCCAGACCTCTTTGTTACTGAGGTTCCAAGGCGCAAACGTGAGCGCTCCGAGCAGAACTCTGCAAATAGGCAGGATAACGCCAAGAACTCTGGTGCAAGAAACGCTCGAGAAGAGCAGGGAGCTCAAAGTTCTTCTCGCACCCGTCGTGTAAGAACCTCGAAGAACGCTCAGGTTAACCCTGGTTCCAGCACCTTTGACGCTGCAACGGATACACTGCGTCGTACCCGCCGTCGCCATCATGCGACAGAAGAGGGCGCCGCAAATACTCAGGCTCCTCAGAAGAGCGAGCAGAGCACCGCTCCTGCGCAGAAGCAACCACAGGGAAAGCGCTTTAGAAGAACAGATGCTCCTCAGGCGCCACAGAAAGCCGATGAGGCACAGGCTCCAGTCCGTGCAAAGAGGACTCGTCGTCCAGGTGATAGGGCGGGCATGAAGACACAGAGCGCTCCACAGAATGCCTCTGGTTCTAACGGTGCTTCTAATGCTACATCTAGAGACGCTCAGCCTCAAAATGCTGCACGTCGTAGGCATAGAAGAGCTGGACGCGATGATCGCGGACGCGGTTCAAAGGACAACGCGTAATGTATACGCTCAAGACTGAATATGCCTTTGACTCAGCGCATTTTCTTACCAACTACTATGGCAAGTGCGAGAACCTCCATGGTCATCGTTGGCATGTAACTGCTTGTATTTCTGTTTCAGAGCTTGGTGAGTCCGGTACAGAAAAAGATATGGTTATGGACTTTGGCGTCTTTAAGCGCAAGGTCCGTGCGCTGTGCAATTCCCTTGATCATACGTTTTTGATTGAAGAGGGTTCTCTTTCTGAAAAGACTTTGAGCTGTCTCAAAGAAGAGGGTTTCTCGCTCACTATTTTGCCGTTTAGAACAACAGCAGAAAATCTGGCTAAGTATCTGTTTGAGCAACTTGAAGCGGAAGGTTTGCCTGTCTCTTCTGTTGAGGTTGATGAGACGCCCAACAATTGCGCCATTTATTCAAAAAATATGAAGTAACCTGTAGTTTTTTGAAGCTCATGTGAGCAACATAACCTCGATGGGTATACTCTACGTATGTAGGGGTTTTATCTTTTGGCGAGGTGGAATTTCATGGCTCACGGAGCGTTGCGAGGTGTCAATTTAACCGGTTGGCTTACGCTTGAGCCGTGGGTAACTCCTGAGCCGTTTGCGCGTACTGGCTGTGTTGATGAAGCTCAGCTCATTAAAGCACTAGGTGTTGAGGACTACCACACTCTTGTTAAAGCGCATCGTTCTTCATTTATTCAGAGCTCTGACTTTGTGAGCATTGCCGCTCGCGGTTTTAATGCGGCGAGAATTTCTGTGCCTTGGTATGTTTTTGACGAACAAGCCGCTGATACACCATATTTAAGCTGTATTGCTGAGCTTGATAAGGCTCTTGAATGGGCAGAAGAGCTTGGTTTGCATGTTATTTTTGTACTGGCAGTAAATCCAGGATTGCCCGATGGTTTGGACGATCAGCCAGGTGGTGCTCCACGTACCAGAATTTCTGGAGAAAAGTCTCTTTCTATTCTGCATAAGCTTGCCCTTCACTATGCTCACCGCAGTGGTTTTTATGGCATCGAAGTAGCCGATGAGGTTAAGCCTCGCGTGCGCAAGGGTTTTAAGCTCACTGATGGAATACCTGGCCACTCGCTCAGAAACTATTATCGCCGTGCGTATGAGGCTATTAGATCTGTTGCAGGAGAAGAGCCTGTGGTTATTCTCCCAGATGGTGGTTGGCCTCAGGGATTTAGGCGTTTTATGAGCCAGCAGGCCTATCAAAACGTTTGGCTTGATGCTCACCTTGATAAACCTTGCGAGGGAATTGATTGCTCAGGTCCTCGCGGTGTACAGCAGCTTATTGATAAAAACGAAGCGTATTTGAAGACTTCTGCTTCAGGTGGCCTGCCGGTCATGGTGGGTAAGTGGTCAGCATCACTTCCAAGCATTGACGGCGCTATGACGGCAGAGGGAAGAATTGCGCTTGAGCGCATTTACACTTCTGGCCAGCTCAAAGTGTACAATACGTGTCCTGCATGGTTCTTCCAGACCTGGAAGACCTCTGCATTTTTAGCTGCATGGGACGCACGCGTTGCACTAGCAACGTTTGAGAGGGGAATGCTCGAGTAATGACAGAATCTACTCTTTTAGCAGGTAAACTGTCTATTGTGGGCACGCCTATTGGTAACCTTTCGGACGCGTCACCGCGCGTTAAAGAAACGCTTGCGGCAGCAGATGTCATTTTATGTGAGGACACGCGCGTGACCTCAAAGCTCCTCTCGGCATTTGACATTCATGTGCCACTGCAGCGCTGTGATCAAAATATTATTGAGTCGCAAATTGAACCAACGCTTGAGAGGCTTCGCGCTGGTCAGCGTGTTGCGTTTGTGTCAGATGCGGGTATGCCAGGCATCTCTGACCCGGGTCAGCATTTGGTTGATGCGGCGCTTTCAGAAGGGCTTGCTACGGAGGTTATTCCGGGCCCTTCTGCGGTGACCTGTGCGCTTGTTGCATCGGGCCTGGCAAGTGACCATTTCTTCTTTGAAGGCTTCTTGCCCAGAAAGCACGGACAGATTGTTCAGCGCTTGCAACAGCTTGCGGCGATTCCTGGCACCATTGTGCTGTATGAGTCTCCGTTTAGGGTGCTTACAACCGTTGAGGCTATAGCCGAGGTGTTTCCAACTAGGCAGGTGGCTCTTGTTAGAGAGCTTACTAAGCTGCACGAAGAAGTGGTGCGCGATGTGGCCCCTTGTCTTGTTGAGACACTTGCTGCAAAAGAGAACCTCAAAGGCGAGTGTGTTTTGGTTATTGCGGCTCCCACAGAAGAAGAGCTTGTCGCCACATCGTTGCAGGTAGCGGGCGAGTCTCAGCTCTCGCTTGAAGACGCAATAGAGGCTGGTCTTGCTGCGGGTACCAGAAAATCAGCGCTGGCCAAAGAGCTTGCTCAGAAGTTTGGTATTGCGCGCGATGAGGCATACCAGGCAATTCTTGCTCACGAGGCATAATCACTATACCAACACAAGCGCGCCCAGCATTTGCTCTATACTGGATAAGTTATTGCAACTTACACAGAGGGAGTCATTATGCCCGAGGCCAAGCCGTCATACTTTATCACCACCCCAATTTATTACGTCAACGCAAAGCCACACCTGGGAACTGCGTACTGCACCCTGCTTTGCGATATCCAGGCTCGCTTTAGACGCGCTGCTGGTTACGACGTCTTCTTCCTCACCGGTATGGACGAGCATGGCGAGAAGGTCGCTCTTGCTGCAGCTGATCACGGTTTGTCTCCACAGGCATGGTGTGACTCGCAGGTTCCTTTCTTCAAGGGACTCTATGAAGAGCTCAACATCTCATACGACGACTTCATCCGTACTACCGATGAGCGCCACGTAAAAGCTGTCCAGTATCTGTGGGAGCGCATGCGTGAGGCTGGCTTTATCTACAAGGGATCTTACGATGGTTGGTATTGCATCCATGAGGAGACCTTCTTCACCGAGACTCAGGTAGAGAAGGCAGACGAAGAGGCTGGTTGCAAGGGCGCACACCTCTGCCCAGATTGCCATCGTGAGCTTGAGCGTGTCTCTGAGGAGTCTTGGTTCTTCAAGCTCTCTGCATTCCAGGATAAACTGCTTGAGCTCTATGCTCAGCACCCAGATTTCATTGAGCCAGATTTCCGTGCAAACGAGGTCCGCAGTTTTGTTGAGTCTGGCCTCCAGGATATTTCTGTATCCCGCACCAGCTTTGACTGGGGTGTTCCAGTTCCTTTTGATGAGTCTCACGTAACCTACGTCTGGTTTGATGCTCTTCTTAACTACTACACCGCTGTTGGCTACGGTGATGACAGTCCAGAGGCTGCTGCTATGAGAAAGCGTTTCTGGCCAGCTCAGATGCACGTTGTCGGCAAGGACATCATTCGCTTCCACTGCGTCATTTGGCCTGCAATGCTTATGGCTCTTGGTGAGGCAGTTCCTGAGCACATCTTTGCTCACGGCTTCCTTAACGTCCGCAACTCTGAGACCGGCGTTGTTGAGAAGATGAGTAAATCTCGCGGAAACGCCATTGCACCTAAGGACGTTTTGGACCTGCTGGGTGTTGAGGGCTACCGCTACTACTTTATGACCGACGTCACTCCTGGTGAGGACTCTGGCATTTCCTTCGAGCGCATGGAGCAGGTCTATAACGCTGATCTGGCAAATAGCTGGGGTAACTTGGTTTCTCGCGCCCTTAATATGAGCGATAAGTACTTTGAGGGCGTCACTCCAACTTTTGATGGTTCTTCTGTTGCTGCAGACCATCCTCTGCGCAAGCTGGCTGAGGGCATCTATGACCGCTACGCTGCTTGCATGGAGAAGATGGACTACGTGGGCGCTAAGAACATCATCATGGAGCTTGTCCACGCGGCTAACCACTACATTGAGGACGCTGCTCCTTGGACGGTGGCAAAAGACCCAGAGCGCGCATCAGAGCTTGCAGAGATTATCTATACGCTGCTTGAGTCTATCCGCATTTGCGCACATCTCTTTATGCCATTCATGCCTACCACATCCGCAGAGGTTCTTCGTCGTATGAGCCTTGATGAGGCAGAGATTACCTCTACCGATACCCGCAGCGAGTGCGTATGGGGCAAGCTTCAGGGTGGCCTGGCTGTCTCTAAGGGAGACGCTCTGTTCCCACGTCTTGCAAGCAAGTAATCGTGTCGGAGCACACATCGCATCAGACATCGTGGCTAGCTAATCAGCGCGCCACTAAAGAAACGCTGGAACGTTTTGGCCTTGCCACCAAATACAGGCTGGGTCAAAACTTCCTGGTACAAGACCATGTTATCGAGAAGATTGTTCAGCTTGCAGAGGTTCAGCCTACCGACGTGGTCGTTGAGGTTGGGCCCGGTTTGGGCACCCTTACGGTGGCCTTGCTCGACAACGCCCGTGCAGTGTGCTCGCTTGAAGCAGACTCTGAGCTTGAGCAAGTCTTAGCGCTAACCTGCAAGGAGCCCCATCCAGACTCGTTTGCGCTGGTTATGGGAGACGCTCTGGCAATTACGCCGCAGAAGCTTGCTGAGGCTTACAACACGCTTCCGACCGTTGCTCATGATGCAGCGACGAGCGCTCCGATGCCAACAAAGTTTGTATCCAATCTGCCGTATCAGGTGGCAGCTACGCTGATCCTCAAGTTCTTCCAGGAGCTTCCTTCGCTTGAGCGAGCGGTGGTCATGGTACAGGCTGAGGTGGCCGACAGAATTTCCGCTAAGCCTTCTACCAAGGCATATGGTGCCTATACCGCAAAGCTATCTTTGTTTGCCCAGGTTACTGGCAGATTTGAAGTGGGCCCTGGCAACTTTATGCCTCCTCCACGCGTCAACTCTGCTGTGGTCCGTCTTGATCGCACCCAGGCGAGAAACCCAGTGTCCTCCAAGCTTCTTTCTGAGGAAGAGCTCTTACATACCATGAGGGTTATTGACGCTGCCTTTGCTCAGCGCAGAAAGACCATTCGTAATTCAATGAGCGCCTCCGGCTTTGATAAAGACAAGCTAGACCAGGCGTTTCTCGCCACAGGAATTGCACCTACGGTGCGCGCAGAAGTTTTGACCAGCCAAGATTTTATTCGTCTTGCAGCTGCTTTGGAGCCTTTGAGTGAGTAAGAAAAAGCATCATCTACCAGCAGAAGAAGTGGACGCACTTTCATTTTCTGACGGTCAGTTATTCCACGACATCTACGGCACGCCTCGTCCAACACCTCGCGTTTTAGCACCTGTTGCTGATACCCATGGTCACCTGGGCAGTCTCCACGAGCACAGTGCAGCGGAGTCTCTTGCGCGTGCTGCTGCGGCAGGCGTGCGCATGCTTATTGTGCCCGTAGACATTGCAACGGAGTTCCCTCGTAAGTGGGCAGACACCAGCGCTTTTATTGCATGGTTTGAGGATACTCTTAGCGCGGCTCGCGCTGCTTATACAAAGCTGTCTGAAGCAAATCTCTGCGTACCCTGCGATTTACCTGCAGAGTATTTGTTTGAGCACACGTATTTTGTGGTTGGTGCTCATCCCTATAGTGCACCAGACTATAACCAAGAGGCTGAAAAGCGCTTGTTTGAGTTACTTGAGCACCCTCTTTGCGTCGGTGTGGGAGAGATTGGCCTTGATTTTGGACCGTACTGTGAGGTCCCAGAAGAGGTCCAGTGCCAAGCATTTGAACGCCAGCTCTTAATTGCACACGAGCACAATCAACGCGTTGAGCTTCACTTACGTGATGGTGCTGATACTACGCACGCTCATGATTTGGCGTTTGAAATACTAAATCGTATGGGTGTGCCTAAGGCAGGCTGTGACCTGCATTGCTACACCGACGGTCCTGAGGTCATGAAGCCTTTTGCAGACCTTGGTTACTTCGTAGCCTTTGGTGGTGCAGCAACGTTTAAGCGCTCAGATGATATTCGAGCTGCAATGATTTCCTGTCCAGAGGCGCAACTGCTCTCAGAGACCGATTTCCCCTACATGGCCCCAGAGCCTTTGCGTGGAGGGGAGTGCACGCCAGCAATGGTGGTACACACGGTTGAGCGCTTAGCAGAGCTTCGCTGGCAGCGACTTGATATCCCCAAAGAGAAGACGTATACCATACTCTGGGAAAACGCCAAACGCTTTGTGGGACTTGCGTAGCGTAGTGGGAGGTGAGCACGCATGACAAAAATTCTGGTTGTAGAAGATGACCATCAGATTCAGCAAGAGTTGGCGCTGCTGCTGCAAAGAAATGGCTTTGAGGCTCAGGCACTCACGTCTTTTGAGTCTGTACCTCAACAGATTATTGCCGCGCATCCAGACTTGGTTTTGCTGGACCTCAACCTTCCTGGCATTGACGGACAACAGATTTGTCGAGAAGTACGCCAGCTCTCAAACGTTCCTATCATTGTAGTTACCAGCAGAAATACTGACCTTGATGAGCTTATGGTGCTCTCGTTAGGAGCGGACGATTTTATCGCCAAGCCCTATAACACCCAGATTTTGCTTATGCATATAACCTCGGTTTTGAGGCGCGCAAATAGTGATGTCACAACAGGAACAAAGCTTTCACATGCAGGCGTGACACTTGATTCTTCTTCCTGCAAAGTTTCTGCAAATCAAAAGAGCGTTGAGCTGACTAAAAACGAGCTCAGGATACTTTCACTTTTGATGCAAAATGCAGGAACGGTTGTTTCTCGCCAGCGTATTCAAGAGGAGCTGTGGCAGTCGGATGAGTTTGTCGATGACAATACGTTGACGGTAAACATTAGCCACCTCAGAAATACTCTTGCAAGCATTGGTGTTGAGGACTTTGTGATGACACGCCGCGGACTTGGCTACGTTATTGAGTAGGCTGTCATGACGTTTTTTAAGTATCTAAAAAATCGAACTATTTTCTTTCTTGCGCTTACAGCTAGCAGCACGTTAATTGGCTTTATGCTTAAGGGTGTTGGACTTAACGCGTTTGCTATTGCCTACTGTATCCTGGTTTTGTGGGTAGTGGGAACAGCTGCACTATTAGCCGATTATTTTCATCGTCGTTGGTTCTACCAGCAGCTTGCTGAGAATTTAGCAGCAACTGATAAAGAGAGCTATCTGGTTCCTACCATGCTGGACACGCCTTCAACGCTGGAGGAGAAGCTTTTTAAGGACGCGCTTTCAAGCATGTCCAAGTCTATGATGGACCAGCTTGCTGATGAGCATATGCGATCAAAGGAATATCGCGAGTACATTGAGATGTGGGTGCATGAGATTAAGACTCCCATCGCCGCAGCTCATTTGGTTGCTCAGAATAATCCATCGCTACCTATGGATGACGTGCAAACGCAACTTACCAAGATTGAAACTCTGGTAGAGCAAGCGCTCTTTTATGCACGCAGCGCATCTGTAGATCGAGATTTTTCTATTCGAGACGTTAATCTGCAGTCCATCGTAAAAGATGCTCTTAAAAACAACGCACGCGTCTTCATTGACGCTGGTGTATCTCCGCATTTTGACGACTTGGCCCACGTGGTCAAGGCTGACCCAAAATGGCTTGAATTTATTTTGCGACAGCTTCTCATTAACGCCGCAAAGTATTCAAATCCAGAGCTTGCACCTGGCGAGAAGAACGTTTGGATTTCTGCCTCTGTCTCAGAGCCACGTGAAGGAACAACTTCAACTACTCTCTTCATTAAAGATAATGGCATCGGTATTCCTGAAGAGGATCTTTCTCGTATTTTTGATAAGGGATTCACCGGTCAAAATGGACGCAAGTACGCCAAATCTACCGGCATGGGTCTCTATCTCTGCCATGAGCTCTGCAAAAAGATGGGCCTTAAGCTGGCTGTGAGCAGTACAATTGGTAAAGGTTCAACCTTTTCTATTACGTTCAACCAGTCTTTTACGGATCTAAAATGAAACTAATTAATAATGAAAATACGAGCAAAGCAGACTACATCGTAGCTGCTTTGCTCGTACTGAATACAGCAATTCATTTTTATCCAGAAGTATTCCCTTATCCACAGCAGATAAATGCATGCATTTTTGTCTCTATCTTCCTCTTGCAAATTTTTAGGATAGTTAAATTTAGAGAAAGAAAAATAAGCACCTATGCACTTTTGGTTTTGAGTCTTTTAACAGCAATTATGCTAGTTCTCAATTAGAAGCTCCCACAATTCATCCGTTTGAGGATCGCTTCCTACTGGGAAGGTATGCTGACTAAAACGCTTGAATCCCCAATGTGAATAAAATGCCTTAGCAGGCTCATTGTGTTCCCAAACACCCAGCCACACGCGCTTCTTACCCTTCTCTTTTGCTAAATCAAGGGCAAATTTCATGAGCTTTGATCCAAGGTGTAGGCCTTTGTAACGCGGAAGGATATACAGGCGTTCAATTTCAAGTGAGTCATCGCGCTGACCCTCGGTTTGCTCATAACGCGTATTGAGCTTCAGGTAACCAGCTACTTGACCTTCTACCTCAACAAAATAGAAATATGAGTGTTTAGCAGCAAGCTCACGGGCAAGCTTTTCTATGTTGTAGAGCGAGTCCATGCAACTTGCTAAATCATCTGCTGTATTTGAGTCAATAAAAGTGTCTACAAATGTCTCAACGCTAAGCTTCTGCAGTGTGCGCAAATCGGTTGCTTCAAGAGGTCGAATAGACACAGTAGCATCATCAATACTGACCGCATTTCTCGTCTGACGATATGCATCAAGGTCAAAGGAGAGCACATGGTGAAGCACGCCAAAGTGATCAAGCACCTTAGAAGATGCCTGCGTAAACCCAGCGCGCTCGTAGAAGGGCTGAGCTTTAAGTTGCGACTCAACTAACACCTCGGAAGCACTACTTTCTTGTGCCAGGTAATCAAGGGTATCATGCAGCAGCTTTGAGCCAATACCAGCACCTTTGTTGCTGACGCATACGCGTCCAATAAGAGGGGAGTTGTATGACTGTCCTGCATCAATGATACGTAAATATGCAGCTACCGAGTCAGTATCTTGATAAAAGACATGGGTAGAAACTTGATCAACGTTATCAAGATCGTTGTACATAATCTGCTGATCAACAATAAACGTTTCTGCTCTTAGAGAAAGAATTTGATATAACTCTTTAGCGGTAAGCTGCCCAAATCTTTTAATTACTAACTGCATAGCATGCCCCTCCCGTATGCTTGATAGTGATATTTTGACACATCAAAGTGAGAAAAGCGTAAGGTTTCTGTAAGGTCAATCGATGGCAACGTGAACGGTAGTGATGGAGTATATATCTCAAGATTTACTCGCTTTCAATGAAAGGACGCAACATGGTAGCTACTCAAACAGCTCCAACTCAGCCAACTGTTGTGGCTGGACAATCTTCAGCACTTAAGCCTCACACCGTTTTGGTTTGCCAAAACCTCGAGAAGTACTATGGAACTCGTGGAAATATCACTAAGGCGCTGGACGGCATTAATCTTTCTGTAGCTCGCGGTGAGTTTATCGCTATCATGGGTCCTTCCGGTTCTGGCAAAACTACACTTTTGAACTGCATCTCTACCATTGATCAGGCATCTGCGGGCCACATCTTTATTGATGACCAAGAACTTTCCAGACTGCGTGGAGCAGAGCTTTCTGCCTTTAGGCGTGACCGTCTGGGCTTTATTTTCCAGGACGCAAACTTGCTTGACAGCCTTACTGCTCGCGAGAATATCGCGCTCTCTTTAACCATTGGTCATGTCCGCGCGCAGGAAGTTTTGGAGCGCGTAGAAAACGTTGCCAAGCTGCTTCAGATTTCTGAGGTACTTGATAAGTTCCCTTACGAGATGTCCGGTGGCCAGCGTCAACGCGTTGCTGCAGCTCGAGCAATTGTCACTAATCCTTCGCTGGTCCTTGCAGACGAGCCAACCGGCGCACTTGACTCAAAGAACGCCCGCACACTTCTTGAGAGCTTTGAGAACCTCAACCGTAATGGCGCAACTATTGCCATGGTTACTCACGATTCATATGCAGCTTCTTACGCTCATCGCGTCATTTTCATTAAAGATGGTCGCATCTTTAACGAGATAGTTCGTGGCGAGAAACCCCGTAAGCAGTTCTTTGACCAGATCATGGACGTTGTTTCATTCCTGGGAGGAGAGGGTGCTGATGTACAGTAAAATCGCGCTTGGTAACGTCAAGAAATCACTGCGCGATTTCAGCATTTACTTTCTGACATTGGCAGTAGGCGTTGCACTGTTTTATTCCTTCAATTCAATCACTCAGCAGTCCATGGTGTTGGATCTTTCTGAAGACCAGAGACGCATTGTTCAGCTCTTAAGTAATACCATCTCTGGAGTAAGCGTTTTTCTCGCCGTTATTATGGGATTTCTTGTTGTCTACGCTAATCAATTTCTGATTCGCCGTAGAAAAAAAGAATTTGGTATGTACCAGATACTGGGTATGACCAAGAGAAATGTCTCTAAGATTATGAGTATTGAGACACTGCTTGTTGGTTTTCTCGCCCTGGTAGTTGGACTTGTTGCAGGTATTTTTATCTCTCAATTTATGATGTTTGCAACGGCCCATATGTTCAATACGACTCTTGATTCATTCAAATTTGTCTTCTCGCAAGCTGCGTTGATTCAAACGGTTATTTACTTTGTGGTCATGTTTGTGGTTGCGCTGATTTTTAACGTCACCACGGTGTCCCGCTATAAGCTTATTGACCTTCTTAACGCAGACAAAGTAACTCAGACCGTCAAGGTAAGAAACCTTACCGTTTCAGTACTGCTCTTCTTGGCCTCTCTTGGAATCATTGCTTATTCCTATATCCTGCTTCAGCACAATGGTTTAAAACAGATAGATGACGAGTTTGCCATGGCCACTGCTTTGGTATCGGTGGGCACAGCACTCTTCTTCTTCTCAATCTCTGGTTTTTTGCTCAGATTTATGCAGATGCAGAAGGGCTTCTACTACAAGGGTCTTCACTCATTTATCCTGCGTCAGTTTAACGCCCGCGTTAATACTGCTTGGGTTTCTATCTCTCTAGTCTGCGCTATGCTCTTTGTGGCAGTCTGTGGACTTGGTACGGGCTTCTCGCTTGTTGACTCTATGAACGCCAGTTTCTCTAAGCTTAAAACGTACGATGTTTCTGTAGCAATCAATCCAGGCTCAGAGCGCAGTTATACTCCTGGTCCAGCAGATTCGTACGACTACCTTTCTGTAGTGCAGAAGCTAGATCCAGAGTGGGATAAAACTATCAAAAACGCCTTCCAGGTAGATACGTACTACGCTCAAAGTGATCCAACAACGCCTAGTTTTACGTATGGCTCTATTGATGCTGTAACAGGCAAGCGCTTTAGTGATTACTTTACCGGCTATAGTGGCCAGGAAGATCCTGCGCAGAAAAACGTAACTTTGATGCGAGCTTCTCAGTACAACAAACTGCGCGTTGCATCTGGGCTTGAGCCTGTTGACTTTGGTACTGACGGCTATATGGTTTGGACGCTAGATACTAATCTCACAAAATACTGGCAGGATTCTCTTGCAAACAATCCCGAGCTCACCATTGAGGGCCACAAGCTTCATGCTGTTGGCGGAACGCTCGACATTGCGCAGACACAAGGCGGTCCTGCACTTATGCCAGCAGCTGGAATTGTGGTTGTTGCTGATCAAAGTTTCCCTTCAAGCACCGTTTTGACCAACTCTTATATCTTAGGTAACTACCAAACTCCAGGTGATGCTACTGAAGCTCAGTTCCGAAATCAGATGAAGCAGTACTTTGACGATGGTGGCCTAACTGGCAACGATTCCGACCCATATTCTTTAATGTTTGTGGTCACTGCTTCTCAGTACATTCAATCTACTGTTGGACTCTCTGGTATTGTGACGTATTTGGCACTGTATATTGGTTTGGTACTCTTCATTGCGTGCGCTGCTATTCTGGCACTTCAACAGCTCTCCGAGGCATCGGATAACGCCCGTGCCTACCAAGTCCTGGCAGAGCTAGGTGCCGAGAAGGGCCTTGCAAGTCGCGCACTCTTTGTTCAGATTGGCGTGTACTTCCTGTTCCCACTGCTTATGGCAGCTGCGCACGCAACATGCGCAATGTCTATTATGGTTTCTGTCATCAAGTCGATTGGCAACTTTGATGTAGCTAGCAGCATTGGTGGAGTAGTTGCAGTCGTAGCTGCTTTGTATGGTGGATACTTCCTGGTTACCTATTTTGCTGCACGTTCAATCATCTTTAGAGGTGCTAAGAGAATGCAATAGTCTGCATCTTCGTGTTGTAAATTCGTGAAAGAAGGACGGATGTTTCTCTGTGGAGCATTCGTCCTTCTCGCTTAGGTAAAATAGAAACGTTATGTCAGATGGTATCTGTGCAGAGCACATACTCAAGGAGGCATCATGGGTCTTTGGTCAAAGGTTAAGAATGTATTTGTTCCTTCTAACGGAACAGAGCAGCCTCAGAAGGCTACATTTGCTACTAGGGAAGACACTATCTATGCACCAGTTTCTGGTGTCCTGGTAAGCGTACAAGAGGTACACGATGAGGTAATCTCAAGCGGTCTCTTTGGCCAGGGCTATGGCATTTTGCCTGTTGGTCTTGATTGCGTCTATGCTCCTTGCAATGCTCGCGTTACCGCAACTAACGTAACCAATCACTCAATTGGCCTTACCACTGATACTGGTATTGAGATTCTGATTCACATTGGTGTTGGAACCATCGAGATGAACGGTAAGGGTTTTACCCGTTACGTTCACGCTAACGATGAGGTCAAGGCCGGTACCCCACTGATTTCATTTGATGCCGCTGCTATTGAAGAAGCAGGATATGAGAACGTTGTGGTTGTTACCGTTGTTAATGCAGATCAGTATGAGCGCATTGATCTTATTGGTGAGTCCGGAACGCTGATTGGTGGTCGTCCACTGGTTAAGATTGGCGATCCTCTGATGTGCGTCAAGCACTAGGGTTTCTCGCCAGCAAAACATCTGCAATAAACGAGGTTTTACATGCTTAGAGTTACTAAGGCAATTCTTCACGTCTTTGATTTTGAGACGGGAACTAAGTACTTCTCTCAATCTACCTTGGATTTAGAGGATCGTCAGACAAAGTCATACGTACAGCGTAGACTGCGTAAAATTACGGCAAATCCAGAGTCTAGACATGGAGAGTTTGCTCCTACCAGTAATTTTGCTGGAGGTCTTCAGGAGTATGCCCACGGAGACGTTGAGTTTGTAGAGTTTTCTCATCAGATCGCTCAGTGGTTCTGGGAAGAGCTTCGTCGCGCAGATGACGTTGAGCAGTGCGATCTTCTTGTAGCGGACTACATTGATACTGACGCAGGTCAGGCGCTTGCCAGTGCTGCTGCAGATGATGAGGAAGCTCAGGCTGAGGCATTTGAGGGCGAGGGAAGACGTCTTTTTGCCATTGTGCTTCTTCCGCGCAAGCAGGCTTTTATTCATGACGTCAACGGCTCTGCAAATGAGATTTTGCGCCAAGATGCAACACTGCCTTCTCCTACGCAAAAGGTTGATTCATATGCAGTCATTGACTTGGATACTGGCACCATTGATTTTCATGATCATGATCGCTCTGTGGCAGGAGAGGGAAAGTTCATCATCCCAGAGCTTTTCCTTGAGTGCACGTCAGAGGCATCAAGCCATGAGGTTATTGGCGAGGTAACCGTCATTGTTCAAGATTTGGCTGAAGAGTATGGCCTTGAGCCTGCTGTTGAGGTGTCTCGTGCTAAGGCTGCCGTTGCAGAAGCAGCAGAGGTAGAAGAGGTAGTAGACCCTATCAAGGTTGGTAAGCGTATCTTTGAGGAGCATCCTGAGATTCAGGAAAAGTACGAGGCTCAGGTGGCAAGTAGAGAGCTCCCCGAAGAAGTTCCTGTTAAACGGGGTGTTGTTAACAGAATTGCAAAGAATCATAAAATCCGCACCGATACGGGAATTGAGATTTCATTTCCCTCAAACCTAACGGATCGTCCAGGTTACCTAGAATTTTCTCACGAGTCTGACGGTAGGATTACCATATCAATAAAAAATGTTGCACATATTGAAAACCGCTAAATCCTATCTCTGACCTCACAATTTAGAGCCAAAACTCCCCGAAATTCGTTTTGGGAAGTTTGTAAATTACGTATCTTTTTGAATATCATCGTGTATCTCGGGTAGAATAGTCTCTCAAAGGTCACACCGTACTACTAAACGTTCTAGGAGACCCTTATGAGTTTAAAGAAACAGCAAGGCACAACCATTGAGGAGCAGAGCGCTGCTCTTTTCAACCGTCGTGATGCTCTTAAGATTTTTGCCGGCATGGGCATTGCTGCCGCTGCCGTTACTGCATCCCTGATTAATACCCGTCCTGCTTTTGGTGTTACCCAGGCTCAGATTGATGCTGCTCGTAGCGATTACGATGCTGCTCAGAAGCTGCTTGATGAGATTTCTAATGAGGTCTCTAGCATGCAAGCAAGCCTCAATGACACTAACTCTCAGATTGGCGCTATTTCTGATCAGATTGCAGATAAGCAGAATCAGATTGATGCTAAGCAGAAAGAGATTTCTGAAAAGGAAACTCAGATTGCCGAGAAGAGAAAAGAACTTGGCGCTCGTATGTCCAGCAACTACAAGGCTGGCCCAGCTGGTGCTTTGGAGATGATTCTTTCTTCTGCAAGCTTTGAGGAGCTCACTTCTAATATTTACTACCTCGATAAGATTTCTGAGTCCGATCAGAAGATGATTGAGGAAGTTAAGAATCTGAAGGCTGCTCTTGAGTCTGATAAGGCTGCTCTTCAGTCCGAGAAGACCGAGCTAGAGAATAAGAAGGCTGAACTTGAGAACCTCCGTGCTTCCCAGGAGTCTCAGCTTAATGATATTTCTGCTCGTCAGGCGGACGCTGCAAACGTTGTTGCAAATCTTGATGACAACGTAAAAGAGCTTATCGCTCAGCGTGATTCTGAGCTTCTTGCTGCTCAGCAGGAGGCAGAGCGTGTTGCTGCTCAACGTGCTGCTGCATCAAGCGACAGCGGTGGAAGTAGTAGCTACTCTGGTGGCGGTGGCGGAGGAGGAACCTCTTCTGCTGGTTCTGGTTCTGCTGCTGCAGTTGTTAATGCTGCAGGCTATACCGGATCTACCGGTGCTGGCTTCTGTGCAGCTTGGGTCTCCAACGTCTTCTCAAACGCAGGTGTTGGCACCTTCTATGGCAACGCTTGTGATATGTACTATTCCTGGTGCTACTCTACTGACCAGAGCGCTATTGAGCCTGGCATGATTATTGCTGTTCCAACCCTTGGCGGTTCTGCTGCAGCTCTGATTTACGGCCACGTTGGCATTTACATTGGTGGCGGCATGGTCAGGCACTGCCTCTCTGGTATTGTAAGAAGCCAGAGCTTGAGTTCTTGGATTTCTCAGCTTGGTGCTTTGAGTACTCCAAGGTGGGGCTGGCTTGGCGGCGTTGTCCTAAGCTAAGGCATTGGCCCCTCATAACTTGTTATGTAAAAGAGCTTGGTTGCATGCTGTACCGACCCCCAAAAGTTAGACCAAAATCTAACGATTAGGAGGTCGGTATTTTTATGGCAAAACATAGTTTTGAATTCAAGAAGAAAGTCGTTTTAGAGTATTTAGATGGCAAAGGTGGAGTGAAATATCTTTCTAAAAAATATGGACTTGGTTCTGATTCACAGCTACGCACATGGATTAATGCATACAATGCGTTCGGTGATAATGGATTAATGCGTTCTCGTAAAC
>JABZHP010000119.1 GCA_015258785.1 Atopobium sp. | reverse complement strand
CACCAAATGAGAAGTAACGCGAGATAGTAAACCTAATCAAATCCACAACAAAAAACGAGACCGTTTCCTTCCAAGCAACTGGACGGGCGTATCTCGTTTTTAGTCAGTCTATGGAATCGTTAGTGCTTAGTCAAACCAGATCTTTACAACGTCACCATCTGCAGAAGTAATATCCACAAGTGTGCCACTCTCGCCAGTCTTTGCAGCATCCATAAGCGCATCAAGATTAATGTTAGAGAGCTGCTCCTGAGTCTCCTGATTAAGATAGCTTCCGCTGACCTGAATTCCCGAATTCAAAACAAATTTTGCCAGACCCAGAGGCACGCACATATCTACAACGTCACCGTCATCGGAGACAATGTATACGTGCAGTCCGTGTTTTGCAGAGCCGTTTCCCAGGCGAACACCCTTCTTCTTGCTACCGTCAGCCTCGTCGTTCTTCTCGACTTTGACCATGCTCTTACCAAAAAGCTTGCCAAAGCTGAAACCCGAAGACTGAACAGCAATGCCCTGGTTGTCCTGCTCGGTAGGCTCTTCTACGATTTCTGCGGGCTCATCATCTGCAACGGAAACAACCGCAGCAGTGCTCTTCTCGGCAGCACTCTCTTGGGCAGCAACACTCTCCTGAGCGGAAGCACTTGCACCACTCAAAAGCTCGTCAACGGACACGCCAAGGAAGCGCGCAAGATCTGGCAACAGCGAGATGTCCGGATAGTTAATGTCGTTCTCCCACTTGCTCACCGCCTGCGGGCTCACGTTCAGCTCCTTTGCCAGACGCTCCTGCGTTGCAGTTTTAGCCAAACGAAGACGTGCAATACGACGACCAAGGGTCTCAGGTGAAGTAGTCATAGTTGCTCCTTTTCTCAACTCATTATTACTGAAATAGCTTGCGGGCCGCTGATTTCACTATGAGTCGTAACAATACGTTCAACAAGAACGCATCAGTTGAGTTAGGTATCGCAACGGTTTCCAACTACTCAACAGCAGGTTGAGTTCGCAGGTAAACTATGCTTTTTGAATGAAATTTACTTGCCCTAAAATCGCTCTCCTACTACCATTTAAACAAGAAACTTTTGATGTTTTAGAAAGGTCTGTCTATGGCTGGCGAGAAGAACTGGGTGTTCTGGACCAGTGGTGCTCATATTGTTTCTGGTTTTGAGCAATGCGCTACAGACGGTTTTGTTGGTGTCGATGCAGATGGCGTCGTGTACCTCTTTGATAACAATCAAAATGTCTTTGCTTCGGCCCATGCTTCAGATATTGAGGGAACCGTCAGTAGCTGGAGAGTCACCTGGCTTACCATTGATGATAAAAGATATGTCCTAGAGTTTGTTCCTCTTGCAGATAAGATTGCTCCTCGCCTGATTTTTGGAGCTATAAGCAATGTCTTTATGCAAGAGCTCCATCATGGAGATCAAGAAAAGGTCCCTCGAGAACTCCTCGAAGACTTCAAGATTGCATTCGAGAACGCCAAGTATAGGCGCTAGCTCAAGCTAATTTCTTGAATTATTCATATCCTTGCGGAGATACGATCACCGATATCGGCGCCGGCGGATAAACCGCCTCCCATTTCTTGGACACGAGAAATAGGAGGCAGTTCAAAACACACTTAAGTCAGATAATCTGTCAAAAAGACGTATACATGACGCTGAAAATACCTCTAACGCGCAGATTATCTTTATTAAGTGTGTAAAATGCCCTCATCTGAGCAGAATATCTGACTTAGGTGTGTTCCGTAGATACTAAATTTATCGATAGTTAAATTTCTTATATAAGTCTATTCATGTTTAAGCATATTAGA
>JABZHP010000118.1 GCA_015258785.1 Atopobium sp. | reverse complement strand
GAGTTTTTATGGCTACTCAGAATCTTGAGCTTTTCTATAAGCCAACCTGCCCATACTCCCACAAGGTTATGTCCTTTATGGAGCAGAACAACATTGAGCTTCCTATGCATGACATTGTTGCTGATGATGCAGCTCGCGAGCGCCTCATTGAGGTTGGCGGCAAGCGTCAGGTCCCATGTCTGTTCATTGACGGCAAGGCAATGTATGAGTCCGGCGACATCATCAACTACCTCTCCGAGGTCTTCCATGTTTCTGATTCAAACGATGATTCAGATGACGGCTCTGCAGCGGCTGCTTGCACTATCGGCGGCGCCTGCTCCTTCTAAGCTCATTGTCGAGAAACCCCTCTAGCAGACGGGTTTCTCGCTATATGCATTAAAAACCCCTCTGTTCCAACGTATGGAGCAGAGGGGTTTTACGTTTAAGCATCAATTTGTTTGCTAGTTTTTCATACGTGCTACGGCGTATTCGCTGATGAGCAGTAAGAAGAGGATAAGGATGGATGAGAAGCTGCCGATAACTGCACCGTTAAGGCCAGTAAAGCTGACCATCATCCAGATAATGGGGATGGATACAGCAAATGAAATGAGGTAGGCGCGCGTAACGGCTTTTTGAACTCGCATGATCGTGATGAGCTGGTACAAAAAGTCAATTGCAGCACAAAGTCCACCCGTAGCCACCATAATGCGCGCAAGTCCACGATATTGCTCAAAATCCACGCCATACAAGAAGCCGTTAAGAGGAATGCCAATGAACTCGACAAATGCAGCAGTACCAATGGTGACTACGGCAATGGCTCCAAACATTGCAAGTACAATTACGCCAAAGCGTTTCTTATGAGCGGGATTATGAATTGAGGTTTCTAGCAAACTAGCAAGTTTGTAGAGCTGTGGTCTGTAGATGAGCGTAGAGATCATCAAAATAGTGTGAGCTGGGAAATAAAGTGCGTTGAAGTACAACTGATTGCTGTAAGAAAGCGTGCCTTCCATGGCAAATTTTGGCAGCGAGTCAATAAGGTTGTAGAGGAAAAGCGCCAAAAAGAGAGGCCAGCACTGTACAAAGATATCTTTGATGTTTGCAAGTTTGATGCGCACGCTTTTATCGGTCTCAAGAATAGCTAGGGGAGCAGAAACAAATACCAGGGTGATAAGGGCACAAATACCCATGCTCCAGCTTGCCCATACAAGATTTCTGGTAACAAACAACACAACAGTAAAGAGAATAAAACTGGCACTACACCTAAGAGCCTGACTGAGTCCTGCGAGGTAGAGTTTGTCTTTTTGCTGAAGACGACCTTCGTAGACATCAGCCATACCATCAACTGCCCTAAAAAGCAAAGCTCCCGTGCAGATAGAAAACATGGGCTCGGTATACCCTTTAAAGAAGCACCAAATAAGACCTGCTATTACCATGACAACAACGGTAGCTGCGCGTTGAATCTGGTAATCAGAAAAACTACGTTGTTCGGCTATGTCGGAAACTTGATACGTGCGAACACCGTATTGGGCAATAAATAACAAAAGCGTTGCCACAACAAATGCCATGGAGAAAAGTCCTGCTTGTTCAATGCCAACAAGCTGGGAGCAAACAACAGTTAAAAGCGGGAAAAGTGCGCCCCAGGCGCCTTGGCCAAGTGCGTTGAAGAGATAATCCTGGGACGTTTGATGCGCTAGATATTGCTCGTCTTGATTAGCAATATCGCCAGAGACTACCGCAGACAGAAGCCTGGTCCACCACGTAACCACAATGCCAGGTTGACCCCCGTTTGTGCGCGAGTCATCAAGCTCATAGCGAGGTGTGCGTAGACGCTCTACCTGCTTATGTACGGAAGAATTGTTGTACGCAGTACGACTTTTCTTGAATGGATTGAGCATGTAAAACCT
>JABZHP010000117.1 GCA_015258785.1 Atopobium sp. | reverse complement strand
TCTTAGCTGGGTACCACTTTTGGAACCACGCAGTAAACAAGCCCATTCCAATAGGAACCAGGTTGTTCACGATAACCAAAATGCCACCCACTCCATTTTGAACTGCAAACCAGCTCCAAATGGCAGTTAAAACGTACATAGCACCCCAACATGCAGCCAAAATATAATTTGTCTTCATGAACAGCGGATTGTTGTAGGCATTATCTCCGCCGTAGCTGTACTTAACATATGCAGCGCAGAGAGGCTCTTTAGTAAGGCACGAGGCCAACCACATAAGACCAAAAGCCAGATAACCCAAATTGACAATAAGATTCCCGTCGCCATTTCCGCTCATAAAAACGCCTGCAGACAATGCTCCAACCAGGGCAAATGAGATTCTGTCCCAGATGGTAAACTTGAAGTTCCTCATAATAAGCGGCATTAAAGCAGTAACAAGCAGCACAATCATGGCGCCAACCTGAGAATCAAACGATGTTGCAGTCCAGAAGGTAATCCAAGGGAGCAGCATCGTAATCATCTGCGGATTTTTCTGTGCGTTGCCGGCTTCTTTAGCCGACGCGTCCTGCGCAGCTTCAGTTGAACTACCAGGCGTAGGACCAAAATACTTGTCCCAATCAATCATGAAGGAAAAATCGCCCTCAACGGTATACAGGTGCTTACCCAGCGCCTCTGGTCCGCTAATTTCTCCCCTAGAAATGGACTGCCAGACCTCAAACGGAGTATTGAGCTTTGTGGTGGTAGTTAAGCTGCCGTCAGTAAAGACCTTACTGCCGTCTTTGCCCAGCAGAATCTGGTAGCTACGCCCAAGATCGGTGTAGTTCATCTCAAGCACGCGATCTTTTCCATCGTAAGCCGTCTTGTCGTACAAAGCCGCCATTTGAGTGGTAAAAATATAATCAAACGGCAGCTGCTCAACGGGTTTCTCGCCAGCATTTGTGCTGCTCTGAGGGCTTGTATCGCGAGAAATTCCCCAGCTTGCATCCGCCATCTGCTCAAACATCTCTTTTGGATACAACAAAACTTTAAGCTCGGCCCTTGTCTGGTTAGAAATGCCGCTCTGCGCATACTCAGTACCAGCCTTTTTGACAAGTGCAAGGTACTGGTCGGTGCGTGCAGAAAGCTCCTTTACGCGAAAGAGCTCGCCCTGACCGCAGAAAATACTCTCGTAATTGCCCTGGCCAAGAATGTGGTCAAACATCTTGGTAACGCTGTCGTAATTGCCCTCGGAAGAGTAGAATCCGCAGGTAGAGATAAGGACGTGTTTCTTGCCGGACATATCGTAGCGAGACTCGTGGGCACCGCTCCCGTATCCCCTATTTGCGTCGCTCATAAAGGGCAGACTCATGGGGAGCTGGCGATCAATAAGGTTTTTCAGCAGTCCAGGCACGTTGAAGTAGTAGAGCGGGAAGCTCCAAATAACCAGATCGGCCCAAAGCTGCTTCTGAATGACCATTTCTTCATCGTCCGACATAATGCACTTACCAGGCGTGTTCTTCCAGCAGTGGAAACATCCCTTGCAAGGCTTGATGTCCATGGTGGCAACGTTGAGCTGCTCAACGGTTAGGCCTTCATTGACGTGCTGCTCGGAGACGCCCTCGATGAAGCTCTTTGCAAGACGCAGAGAATTGCTGGCTTTGCCCTTGGGACTGCCATTAATGAGCAGAATGTTCATGCTGCGCCTCCAACTCCTTCATGCACTTCTCGCTCCATGCTCTAAGCATTTCCTCGTGCATCTTGCCGTACTCGATAGTAAATTTCCAGAACAACGCCTTCTCTGGGTCACCCATTTGCGCTGCGTAAGCGGCTACTGCGCCCGTTGCTAGCTCACTTCCACCAGGAAAAGATGAGGCGTTATCTGCGATTCGTTTAAAGAACGCAAGGTTTTCCTCGTAGGAG
>JABZHP010000116.1 GCA_015258785.1 Atopobium sp. | reverse complement strand
TAACAATTGGATTATCAATATTAGCATCCATTAGTACCATCCTTAATTGAAAAAGAATTAAACCAAATCAACACTGCAGGGCAAAATAAACTAAATCGATTTCTTTTTATATTAATACTCAGGAATACTAATCTACAGTTGATTTACTAACAGATTAATAAACCTGCATATAAAAAGCCCTTCTCGCCAGATGACGGGAAGGGCTTTGTTTGTGCTACGTGCGACGGGTTACGTCGAAACACATGGCCGCTGGAAGCTTGAAGCACTTACTTCAAGAACTCCTTAACGGATGCAAGGACACTTGGGGTATCCAGGCCGTACTTGGCAAGGACCTGAAGAGCTGGTCCGGACTCGCCATAGGTGTCCTGAACACCGATAACCTTGACCGGAACAGGAGCATTCTCGGAAAGAGCCTGGCAGACTGCACTGCCTAGACCACCGATGACGGAGTGCTCCTCAATGGTCACAACCTTGCCGGTCTTTGCTGCAGAAGTGGTAATCAGCTCAGTATCCAGAGGCTTGATGGTGTGAATGTTAATAACCTCGGCGTTGACACCCTCTGCTGCTAACTGCTCTGCAACCTCAAGAGCCACAGGAACCATAAGACCACAAGCTACCAGCGTAACGTCAGTGCCCTCCTTAAGGACAATGCCCTTACCCAGCTCAAAGTGATAGTCAGGGTTGGTGTTGAAAACAGGAACAGGGAGGCGGCCGAAGCGCATGTAAACAGGACCATCATGGTCGTAAGCGGCCTTAACAGCAGCCTCAGCCTCAACAGCGTCGGATGGGATGATGACCGTCATACCAGGAATGGTACGCATAACAGCAATATCCTCATTGCACTGGTGAGTAGCGCCGTCCTCTCCTACCGAGAGACCTCCGTGGGTAGCGCCAATCTTAACGTTTAGGTGAGGATAACCCACCGAGTTTCTGATCTGCTCAAACGCACGACCAGACGTGAACATTGCAAACGAAGTTGCAAAGACCTTGTGGCCCGTAGCTGCAACGCCAGCTGCCATGCCAATCATATTGGCCTCAGCGATGCCGCAGTCCACAAAGCGCTCAGGATACTCCTCGCCGTACTTGCCAGAACGAGTTGCCTCTGCCAAGTCAGCATCAAAGACGAGAAGATCGTCGTGCTCTTTACCAAGCTCTACCAGGGCTTTTCCGTAAGCCTCTCTGGTGGCAATTTTCTGTACGTCTGCCATGTTATGCCACCTCTCCCTCAAGCTCTTTCATAGCCTGCTCGTATTGCTCCTGGTTAGGAGCCTTGCCGTGCCAACCTACCTGGTTCTCCATGAAGGAGACTCCCTTGCCCTTTACGGTGTGGGCAATGATAACGGTTGGCCGACCCTTTACGGTGCGAGCCTCAGCAAATGCAGCTGCAAGCTGGTCAAAGTCGTGTCCATCTGCCACCTCGATGACGTGGAATTTGAACGCCTTGAACTTCTCGCCAATTGGCTGTGGCGTATTGATTTGCTCGAGTGTTCCGTCAAGCTGCAGGTTATTGTTGTCAACAATAAGCGTGAGGTTATCAAGCTGGTGGTTGCCAGCGAACATAGCAGCCTCCCAGACCTGGCCCTCTTCAATCTCGCCGTCGCCCAGAAGTGCGTAGACGCGGTAGTCCTTGTTGAACTTCTTGCCAGCAAGCGCCATACCAACAGCGGTTGAAACGCCCTGGCCCAGGGAACCGGTGCTCATGTCAACGCCAGGGGTGTCGTTCATGTTTGGGTGACCTTGAAGGCGCGAGTTGAGAGCGCGGAAAGTTTTGAGCTCCTCCTTGGGGAAGAAACCGCGCTCAGCCAAAACGCCGTAAAGTGCAGGAGTAACGTGACCCTTTGAGAGCACAAAGCGATCCCTGCAGGGGCAGTTAGGCTTGGTGGGGTCTACGTGCATCTCCTTGAAGTAGAGA
>JABZHP010000115.1 GCA_015258785.1 Atopobium sp. | reverse complement strand
ATAACTACTCCATGGCTGCAGCAGGCCTCACCGTTGAGGGTGGCAAGGTTCGTGGCTACGAGTACGATTCCGTCTCCATTACTGAGAACTACCGTCCTGAGTTTATGCTGACCACCGAGCCAGTTACCGCTACGCTTGTCTGGGATCCAGAGACTCGCCTTATCAAGGGCGCACAGTTCTTCTCGACACATGACGATGTTGCTCAGGCAGCAAACGTTGTGTCCGTTGCCATTGCTGCTGGTATGACCATCGACAACCTTGCAGCTGTTGACCTTCTGTTCCAGCCAAACTTTACCAACCCAGTCAACTACATTGGCTCCGTTGCTATGGCTGCCTGCGCAAAGGCCAAGTAAGCTTCGCACATAACGCACAAAAGGGAAGGAAGCCGGTAGAGATGCCGGCTTCCTTCTTTGCTATCGAGCCCGAGTCTAGCTCGATTGATGCCTGTTTTGTGTTTGCTTCACCTTGATCCTGCGTTGCCTTGATACGGAGTCTATCTTGGCTTTCTGCTCACTACGGCAATGTAGTTAAGGTCATCCGCGTGATCGTTAAAGAACGTAAACATGCTGGTAAACATCTTAGTGTTCTCTGGTTTAAGGCCGTTTCTAATAACCCTCAGAGCACCATCAGCGCCTTCGTCCGCAATAAGTCCCGCTGGATTCATGAGCGTCATCTTGCCGTTCTTAGTTTCTGGGCAGAAACCTGCTGACTCAAAGAGATTCTTCCAACCTGCAAGGGTTAAAGGCTTTACGTTGACGTTGATAGTTCTCGAGAGCTCGTGGACCAACTCATCGTCTTCTTTGAGCAGGAGGACGTCATGGGTAAGGAGCACACCACCTGGCTTGAGTACTCGTGCATACTCTTTAACCGCAGACGCTTTCTGCTGGTCAGAGAGCATGGTGAGCATGGCCTCGTTAATAACGACATCAAAGCTGTTATCAGGGTAGGAGAGGTCTGTAGCGTCTCCTTGTTCCACCGTTACATACTGCTCGATGTTGTTTCTCGCGATATTTTCTTTTGTTTTAGGGAGCACATCTGCATTAAGGTCAATTGCGGTTACATGGCAGTGGAAACGTTTTACCAGCTCAACCGTAGTGGTTCCAATATTGCAAGCTACCTCAAGAATCTGAGTTTCTGGCGTAATCTCTACGGAATTAAGTAGCCAATTGGTTGCTTCAATACCTCCGGGGCGCAGTCTTGTCTTGCCCATACGGAGTAAAAACTCGTGACCAGCTTCCATACTAAGACCCCCTTCATACTATGAAAGAATAAAGTTAGCTTTATCTAACTGATACAAGTTAAGCACATCATTACCTGCAAAAAAAGCCAAATTAATTGCTATTTTTGAAACAATTTAGCAGGTAGATTGCGACAAAAAATAACCTATATGTCCAATCGTTCTTTTTGTGCATTTTCTTTAGCAGTTTATAAGTTTATAGTGGACGCAAGGTAAGGGCGACTTACTAATTTCCGCAGGTAATTGATGCGGAATACTAAGGAGGAAGTTATGTATTACTCTGCTGGAACGTATGAATCGTTCGCTAAGCCAGAAAAGCCCAAAGATGCCGACAAAAAATCAGCCTATATCATTGGAACAGGACTTGCAGGTCTAGCTGCTGCGTTTTATCTTGTCCGCGATGGCCAGGTAAAGGGTACAAGAATTCACCTGCTCGAGAAGCTTGAGCTTGCAGGCGGAAGCTGCGATGGTCGCAAAGATGTAAGCAAGGGTTTCTATATGCGTGGTGGCCGCGAGATGGACAACCACTTTGAGTGCATGTGGGACATGTACAGAGATGTGCCTTCCATAGAAAATCCTGAAATATCAGTGCTTGACGAGTATTATTGGCTAAATAAACACGATCCGAACTACTCGCTTTGCAGAGCATCTGAGAAACGTGGACAGGATGCGCATAC
>JABZHP010000114.1 GCA_015258785.1 Atopobium sp. | reverse complement strand
TGGTATGAGTCCTTATGTTGATTCAGCTCAGGCCTCATTTGCCAGCGCATTCATGCACGATTTCTTTGCCGCTGCAGTTCTTTTAGTCATGATGGCTCAGAAAGGCAGACTTAAAGACACCCTTGAAGCAGCCAAAACAAAAAGTGGCCGTGTAGTCATGCTTGGCGCACTCCTGGGTGGACCAATTGGTATGAGTGGTTACCTAGCTGCTATTAATACCATTGGACCTGGTTACACCGCTGCTATTTCAGCTTTCTATCCTGCAGTTGGTTCGGTTTTGGCATGGCTTTTGCTCAAAGAAAAGATGAATTTGAAGCAGGTTATTGCTCTTATCGTAGCTCTTGTCGGCGTCATGGTCATTGGCGTTTCCACCGCTGCAGGAGAGGGTAACGGTAACGTTCTTGTTGGAATCTTAGGCGTTATTGCCTGTGTCTTCGGCTGGGGCTCTGAGGCAGTTATTTTGGCCTGGGGTATGCAAGACGATGCTGTTGATAACGAGACTGCACTTCAGATTAGGGAAACTACCTCTGCGTTTGCGTATGGCCTTATCATTTTGCCTCTCGCAGGCTCGGTAGAGTTTGCAAGCCAGGTTGCAGTAACTCCTGCTAATGGAATTGTCTTTATCGCAGCACTTGCAGGCACCGCTTCGTATCTCTTCTACTACAAAGCAATTGATGCTATTGGTGCTTCTCGCGGTATGGCCCTGAACATTTCTTATTCTGCTTGGTCAGTCATTTTTGCGGCTCTTGCAGGTATTATTTTGCCGGCAATTATGCCAGAAGCAATTCCTTCTCCACTGACGGTAATTTGCTGCATTGTCATTATTGTGGGAACGGTTCTTTCTGCAACTCCAGACTGGAGTGAACTCTTTAATAAAGAGTAGGTTAGCTTTATTCAAACAAACTAAAAAAGACCCGTAGCTGTCGAGCTACGGGTCTTTTTGTGTAGAGAACAGATGGAGTTAGCCGTTACTTTTCTGTCCGTTCTTATAAGCCATGTTAATGAGCTTGGCCACAGGAGTTGGCCAGAACTTCTTGAGCATCTCAAGGTCCTCCTTTTCACGACGATTGTCGTGAATAAGGTGGCTGGTTTCAGAGTCTTCATGGATTCGATGAAGCATCAGCACACGGGTGTCGTACAAGAAATCACCCTCACGCTTACTAATTACTTCCCATGCTTCCCAGTCTAAATTAGAGCCAAATCCAGCCTTGAAAACAGGGACGTCAAGATTGGGAAGAACCAATGTGGTGCTTGGGCAACAAATGGCGCAACCCAGCTCAAGCGCACGTCGTTTAGCCCATGCCTTACCTGCATTTTCTGGCTTTGAAAGCGAGTATAAGAGACGACGCTTTACCTTAAGCAAACGATTCTCAAGGACTTCCTCGCCGTCACGCAGCTCACCATAATTGGTGAAGTAAATCAGTGGGCGAGAAGAGCTGTTCACGCGTTCAAGCATGTACTCTGCATAGTTTGGTTTGTAGAGATCATCTTGGTGAGCAATGGTTACCAATGGAGTTGTACAAACGCTCACGGCAAAGTTCCAGTCGCCAGCAATGCCTCCTGGACCGGGATTAACGTGCATGGGAATGTTGTATTTCTCGCAAAGAGATTGAATCAGTTCATTTGGTGTTGAAGTAGCCAAAAGAATATTCGTAGACAGTGTCTGCTCCTTGAGCGAGAGAATGCACTCTTCTAGATAGGGGCTCTCGCCATAAGCGCAGACAGCAAACGTGTGATCCTGAGGTGTATACATTGCTACATCCAATCGATTAGCTCCGATGTTTAGTATTATAAGAATGTTATCGGACGATGGCGAATGGGAGCCTTTGTGGAGTCTGACGGATATAAGACATACGAGAACCCCGATGAGCTAAGAAAGATTCAGATTCTTTCTACGCTTTTGATGGATGAGCTTGACCGTGTCTGTACAGAGCTTGGTATTTCGTATCAGGCGTACGGCGGAACTGCTATTGGCGCTGTGAGGCACAAAGGCTTTATTCCTTGGGATGACGATGTAGATATC
>JABZHP010000113.1 GCA_015258785.1 Atopobium sp. | reverse complement strand
GTCGTGGCCGTGACCTGTGGCGGCGTGCTCGTTGCCACCCTCACCGTCAAACTCCAGCGAGAAATACGTGGTCAGGTGCTTGTAATCCTCCAGCGTCGGAGCAACCTCAAACGTCGACGTGCGCCTGCGGTCAGCCGCCAGCGACAGCACGTCAATCTCGGACACGGCAATACCCTCGCCAAACACGCCAGAGTCGGCGAGCACACGACCATTCTCGACAACAAGATCATGGCCCGAGAAAACCAAATCAGTCGTAGACTCGCCCTCACCAGCACTGGCGTAAACGTAGCCGCAGATCAGACGTGCGCTCTGTTGCGCAACCAGCTGACGACGGTACGCGGACTTGCCGGCTAGCGCGGGCGACGCGGACAAGTTGCAGATCAGCGTGGCGCCGGCGACGGCGTGCGCATTTGACGGTGGCATGGGCACCCAGAGGTCCTCGCAGATTTCCGCGCCCACGACCAGCTCAGGGATGGTGTCGCACGCAAACAGCTGGTTGGTACCAAACGGAACCTCGCCCAGCAGGCCAAAGTCCACACTGGTGACCGTCTTGGGGCCAGAAACAAAGTGTCGGCCCTCGTAAAACTCGTTGTACATGGGCACGTAGCGCTTGGGCACCAGGCCCAAAAGCTCTCCCCTAAAGAGAACGGCGGCGCAGTTGTAGAGCTTGCCGGCCACGCGAACAGGCAGGCCTAGCAGCAGCAACGCATCGATGTCGGCCGTGCGGGCGGCAATGGAAACTAGGCCGCGCTCGGCAGCGTCCAGGAGGGCATCCTGCCAGAACAGGTCCTCGCAGGTGTAGCCCGTGATGCAGAGCTCGGGCAGCACGACCACCTTGGCGCCGCGATTACCTGCGGCTTCTTCAATGGCAGCCAGACAGCTCTCCACGTTAAACGCCACGTCGGCTACGCGGACGCGCGGCGTGATACTTGCAACTTTGATGAATCCGTCTTGCACAATGGCCTCCTTACATGCCGCTTGGGACAACGGGCGCCACATCCGACGACCACGATCCCAGCTGCGCGTTGGGGTTTGCGTCCAAGGTCAATGGCGAGAAACCCTGTGTACGGTAGCTACGAAGTGCGCCCACGGCAATCATTGCGGCGTTGTCGCCACAAACCGACATCGGAGGCACCGTTACTCGAACGCCCATACGACCAAAGGTTTCCTTATATGCAGCTCTCAGTGCGGGGTTTGCAGCTACGCCGCCTCCCACGCAGAAATCGGAGACGCCCGTCTCCTCAACAGCAGTTTTAGCCTTTGCAACCTGCACGTCAATAACAGCCTGCTCAAACGAAGCAGCCAAATCGGGCAGATTGATTGCTCTACCAGCGCGATTCTCGCCCTCAATGTAGGTGATAACGGCGGTTTTAAGGCCAGAAAGGCTGAAAGAATAGTCGCCGCTGTGCATCATCGCGCGCGGGAAATGGATGGCCTTAGGGTTGCCCTGAGCTGCAAGTTTGCTGATCACAGGGCCACCTGGATAGCCGAGGCCAAGCGCCTTGGCAACCTTGTCAAAGGCCTCGCCTACAGCGTCGTCGATGGTGGAGCCCAGGACCACGTAATCTCCCCAGGCACGCACGTGTACCAGCATAGTATTGCCGCCCGAGACCAGACTGGCCACAAACGGCGGCTCCAAGTCGGGCGTCTCAAACAGGTTGGCCAGCAGGTGGCCTTCCAGGTGATGAACAGGAATAAGCGGCAGGTCAGTGGCCACGCAGAAGCCCTTGGCAAACGCCACGCCTACAACAAGCGCACCGACAAGGCCTGGACCTGCGGTAACACCAACGGCGGCCAGGTCAGACGGCACCAGCGTGTCGCAACCAAAGTGCGCACCCGCGCGGGCCATGGTCTCCTCGAAAAGACCAACGATAGCCTCGGTGTGCTTGCGAGAAGCAATCTCGGGCACGACGCCGCCAAAGCGAGCGTGGAAGTCAATTTGAGTTGCGACAACATTTGCGCAGACCACACCGTGTGAATCCATGATGCACATGGCAGTCTCGTCGCACGAGGACTCCAGACTGAGGATCAAATCCCCCGCCTCGCGCAGTGCAGCAAG
>JABZHP010000112.1 GCA_015258785.1 Atopobium sp. | reverse complement strand
GCGCTGGAAAGCGAGGCCGCAACCAGCACGTCGTCTGGACATGCGAGGATAATCTCGTAGAGGCCGCGGCGAGAATCTACCAGGGAAGTCTTACCGGATGAAACGTCTCCAGCAAGGTTGGTCAGGGCCAGGAGCTCCACGGTTACGTGCTCAAGCAGATGCGCAACCTCGGTGTCCTTGGCAACAAGTCCAAAGCGAGCGTCGGCGTCGCCCAAGCACAGGTGCTCCGAAAGGCCTGGCAAAAACTCAAGCACACGCTCAGTTGCCTCAGCATTTTCCGAGGTCAAACGTGGCGCTTTAGCCGAAAACTCAACGGTAGCGGTCAAGTTTTTAGGTCCTACCACAACTTTTTTGATAGAAATCAACTGCGCCATTTCAACCTCTTTCTATTGGTTCACTCTATTGTAATCATTCTTTTAGTTATTCATTTTCTGATGTGTCAGAGTTTTCGCCGGCTGGCTCAGATTCACCGTCTACCTGTGGTTCTGGGGCAATTACACGCAACAAAGATAGTCGGCGACGACGCATCGACTGCACGCGAAACACGTAGCCATCCTTCTCAAAAACCTCACCTGGACGAGGCAGATGATTTGCCAAATCCAGCACAAAGCCCGCGATAGTCTCGTACTCCTCGGATTCCCCGACCGGCCATCCAAGTTCAGCTGCATCATTGAGCGAGAAACGACCATCTACCAGCCACTCTCTATCAGAGAGCTGCGTCAGGTACTTGTTGTCGGGATCAAACTCATCCTCAATCTCGCCGACAATCTCCTCGACGATGTCCTCAACGGTGATA
The DNA here is from genome assembly GCA_015258785.1 of Atopobium sp. GTDB lineage: Bacteria > Actinomycetota > Coriobacteriia > Coriobacteriales > Atopobiaceae > Lancefieldella. The sequence goes on along the minus strand of JABZHP010000112.1, from coordinate 1,283 downwards.
ACACCAGCGGTTCCGCCGTACTCGTCAACCACGATGACCATCTGGTCGCGACTTGTCTGCATTTCAGTGAGCAGCGGAATGATGTCTTTGGTATCAGGCACGTAGTCCGCAGAACGCACGAAGCGCGCGATCTTCTCGTCGCTAGCGTGCTGGTCAAGCGCCGGCTCCAGCAAATCTTTGATGTGAGCGATGCCCACGATGCGATCGATATTCTCGTGGTAGATAGGGATGCGCGAGAAGCCCGTCTGGCGCATGACGCGCAGGACCTCGGCGATAGTTGCGGTGTCCTCCATGGCGGTCATGTCAACGCGCGGGACCATAACCTCGCGGACAACGGTGTCACCCATCTCGATGACCTCGTGGATCATGGATTTTTCTTCTTCAGAAAGGTCCTCGGAATCCTTGACGATGTAGCGGAGCTCTTCCTCGGTGACCTCTTGATGGTCGTTGGTAGTGTCAATGCCCATCAGCGTGGTAACCGCATCTGCCGAGGCAGACGTGATGAACACGAGTGGACGCACAATCTGCATGAACGCCTTCATAGGGCCGACGACTGCTTTGGCCACTGCCTCGGAGTTTGCTAGGCCGATGCTCTTTGGAACCAGTTCGCCGATGACCACGGAAAAGAACGAAACAATCAGCGTAATAGCCACGACAGCTAAAGGAAGCGCCAGGTCAGCGTGGACACCAATGCTAATAAGCCAAGTGCCAAATGGCGCGGAAAGGCTTGTTGCAGCAAATGCTGAGGACGCAAAACCTACCAGGGTAATTGCGACCTGGATTGTTGCGAGGAAATATCCGCGATCAGTGGCAATGTCAATGACAGCAAGGGCTCTTGGATCGCCCTCGTCCACGTCCGCCTCAAGTGCCGCGCGACGAGAGCTAACAATGGCCATCTCGGCCGCAGAAAAAAAGCCGTTTACCAGGGTAAGCAGCAGAGTTATTCCAATACTTAACGCAATGTCCATCGAGTGTATGGGCACCTACCTCTTCGAAGTTACTTTTTGTACAGACTATTGTACTCTAACGCGCTCTACCTTGTAGTCTTCAGGAATTTGACACAGTCTCGCCATGAAACGTCAGGCGCGAGACGCGATGGCGCGAACGGCTCCGCGAGGTGATAGCGTCAACTATACGAGCAGCACGCTTTTCCCGCGATACGAATTACTTTTCTGCGATTTTGCCAGCCATTTTAATATCATGCTTCTCTATTTTCTGCGTTAATTCTGGCTAACACGCAGTTCCTAATATTTGATGCAGAATTTTGAATAACTCGTCCAATT
>JABZHP010000111.1 GCA_015258785.1 Atopobium sp. | reverse complement strand
GCCTTCTTGGGTGCGGGTGGGGGTGCCGGGGCGGCCGAGGTTGTTGCAACCGATGCCGACGCTGGGTACGACGAGGCCGGAGTTGCCGAGCCTGCGGTAGACGGGAGATTCAATACGTTCCATGTTTTTAACTCTACGTTGTGCGGGTATGTTGCGTGGTTATTTCCCCTCCAGTTGGGAGGCGAAGAGCTTCCTGAAGCGTGATGTAGGGTCGGTCGTTAGGTCCCGGTAGGTTCCTTGTTCCACCACACACCCACCATCCAACACCACCACAGAATCAACACCACGCAACGTCCACGCACGATGAGACACCAACACCACCAAACGCCCAACAGCAGCCACCTTCAACCGAGCAAAAATCTCCTCCTCAGTCTCAGCATCCACAGCACTGGTCGGCTCATCCAACACCCACACCGGCGCATCCCGAAGAACCACACGCGCCAACGCCAAACGCTGCCACTGACCACCCGAAAGACCAACACCACCAAACGACTCACCCAACTGAGCATCCAAACCACCCTCAAGACCACGCACAAAATCATCAGCACAAGCCACCGACAAAGCCGACCACAAATCAGCATCACCAAGACGCTCAACAGCCTCCTGCGGCAAACCCAGAAGAAGATTTTCACGCACAGTCAGTTCATAACGGCCGTAGTCTTGACTCACCAAACCAACATTTGCCAACAAATCATCAGGTGATATGTCCTGTACCGACGTACCTCCCATGAGGATGTCTCCACTGGAGGGCTTCAGCATACCCATGAGTGCATTTACTAGGGTTGTCTTTCCTGATCCGCTGGGCCCGACAATACCAATCATCTGCCCGGGACCAAAAGTGAGATTGATGTTTTTAAGAGCGAAAGAATCAGCTTTTGGATACTGGATAGCAAGATTCCTAATGGAAACGCTGGAAATCTCGAGGTAGGTATCGGCAACCGGATTTTTCTGCCCGGGCTGTGCGCTAGAAATAAACTTTCGATATACATCAATTGCGTTTGACCCCGCCGCCATCGAGCTAAGGTCGCTTCCCATCGAGCCAAGCGAGACTATAGCTGAGGTAATACCTATAACAGCTCCAGCAAGAACGCCGGGAGCCGGCACCGAGGCCGCTAGAAAAATAAGGGCTAAAGCTAGCAATGCAGCGCTTATAAAACCAACAATTGTATATATTCTGAGGATGTAACGAGCTAGGCCAATTTCCTCCTCACCGGATTTTTTCCGTTCTTGATTAGCGCGACGCGCAAAGAATGAACGAGCATTAAGAATTGCAAGCTCACGAGCAGTAGTTATTTGTGCAATCTGGTTAGTGCTATGCCATGCGTTGTAGCTATATGAATATATTTTTTCCATTGCCTCAGCATTTTTACTCGAATAGAGATGTGACATCAAGGCAACAGGAATCATGCCTGCAAGCATGCAGAGTGAAGCATATACATTGATCTTTCCTACGGAATAACTAAGGGCTCCCGTCGAAAAAATGATGAATATCAGAGCACCCATAGTGGAAACTTGAGACCCCAGGCTCCCCCCTGTCACAGCTTCATGAGCTGCCCTTGATGAGCGAGCATAATCACCGCTCGCGATTTCCTGAGAGGAACAAGTCGCCAGACGAGAAGATACGTTCTGAATACCCGTACTTGACATTCGAGAATTTAGAATCATACGCAGAGAGTCTGATGCTTGTCCCAGGGCAATGTATCCTGCCAGCACAAAACTAACCCCCAGCGCTAGCGGGAGCACTTCATCCTGGCTCTGGCCCAAATGCTCAACAAGTCTAGTGACAGCCTCCATCTGCAGAGCAGGGAATAATGATAGGCACACAACAGACGCTAGATAGGAAACGGTCCATACGGGGTGATTTCTGAAAGCATAAACCACGGACCAAACAGTATTAGCCATAATCTTACGCATCTTTATAGCCCCTTTCAGCAGAAGTTTTGCGCCCTGCAGAATCTTCAGAGATCTGATTTTTGAAAATTTCCATAAACTTTCCCTCTGCCTTCAGTAGCTCCCGGTAGGTTCCTTGCTCCACCACACACCCACCATCCAACACCACCACAGAATCAACACCACGCAACGTCCACGCACGA
>JABZHP010000110.1 GCA_015258785.1 Atopobium sp. | reverse complement strand
GCACCTCGTACTGAGACCAAAGAGACCGCTCCACAGATCATCTCCCTTTCTATCCCAACCGATAAGATTCGCGACGTCATTGGCTCTGGTGGCAAGGTTATCCGCGGTATCCAGGAGGATACGGGCGCAACCGTTGACATCCAGGAGGATGGTACCGTCTTTATCGCTGGTACTAACGGTGCTGCCGAGGCTGCTGCAGAGCGCATCAAGGCTATCGTTAAGGTTCCAGAGGTAGGCGAGGAGTACACTGGTCGCGTTGTTGGTCTTCAGCCATTCGGCGCCTTTGTTGAGCTTCTTCCTGGCAAGGACGGTCTGCTTCATATTTCCCGCGTTGCACAGGGACGTGTCGAGAAGATCGAGGATGTCCTGGCTGTTGGCGACGAGGTTAAGGTTCAGGTCCTTGAGGTAGACGAGAAGGGCAAGATTTCTCTTGACCGTCTTGATAAGCCAGAGGCACCACAGGGCGCTCCAAAGAAGGAGCGCGAGGAGCGTCGTCCACGTCGTCAGAACGACAACGGCAACTCTGAGCGTCGCCAGCCACGTCGTCACCACGACGCATAAGGCACACTCAAACTCAATGGGTTTCTCGCCACGCGAGGTCTTATAAAACATGAGGTATTGAAGAGAGCTTCGATGCATGTCGGAGCTCTCTTGTTATTCTGTTGAGATTTTGATTCTTTGGGAATATATAGCGTAATACGTGCAGATTTTTTATATAATTAAACAACATGTAGATTTTGCAAAAAGTCTTAGAGACGGCCCTTTGGGGTTGCGTCTGTTATAGAAAGTTATTTGAAAGGAAAGCGTTTTAATGCCTAAGAAAGACCCAGCTCTTAAAGTCATTCCTATGGGCGGACTTGATGGCATTGGCAAGAACATGACCGTTTTTGAATACGGTAATGATATGGTGCTTGTTGATGCTGGTTTAATGTTCCCAGATGACGAACAGCCTGGTATTGACCTAGTTTTGCCAGACTACACCTATGTACTTGAAAATGAAGATAAGCTTCGCGGTATTTTGATTACCCACGGTCACGAGGATCACATTGGTGCTCTTCCGTACCTGCTTATGGACCTTACTCGTAAGGTGCCAATCTATTCCAGCAAGCTCTCGCTTGGCTTTATTGAAGGCAAGCTTGCTGAGCACAAGATTGTGGGCACCAAGCTTCGTGAGGTTACTGATGGCTCAAAGGTCCAGCTTGGTGCCTTTGACATCACGTTCTTCTCGATGACTCACTCTATTCCTGCTGCTTTTGGTATTCACATGAAGACCCCTGCAGGAACGCTTATTCACTCCGGTGACTTTAAGCTTGATCAGACTCCAATTGATGGCGTGCGTCCAAATTATGCGGCTATCACCAAGTTTGGCTCCGAGGGCCTTGACCTGCTGTTGTCTGACTCAACAAACGCTAATCGCCCTGGTATGACCCCATCCGAGGCTTCCGTTGGTGCGGCGCTTCGCCACATCATCAAAAATGCAACTGGTCGCGTCTTTGTTGCGTCGTTCTCAAGCCACATTCACCGCCTGCAGCAGGTGTGCGATGCCTCTGTTGCGGTAAAGCGTAAGGTTGTTGTTACCGGTCGCTCTATGATTACCAACACAAAGGTGGCGCGTGAGCTTGGTTACCTCAACATCGCAGATAAAGACATCATTGATGCGTACGATGTTGATAAACTCGCAGATGATCGCATTGTTGTTCTGTGCACTGGCTCCCAGGGAGAGCCTCTGAGTGCTCTGGCTCGTATGGCAAACGGAGAGCACAAGTCGCTTTCCATTCGTCCTCAGGACACCGTAATCATCTCTGCAACTCCTGTTCCAGGTAACGAGAAGAGCGTTCAGTCCATCATCAACGCGCTCTCTAAGATTGGTTGCGAGATTTACGACAAGTCAAAGGCACTTGTTCACGTTTCTGGCCATGGTAGTCAGGAAGAGCTCAAGCTTATGCTTGGTATGGCTCGTCCAAAGAACTTCATGCCTGTTCACGGTGAAGCTGTTCACCTGCGCGCACATGCAGAGCTTGCTCAGCAGATGGGTGTTCCCGCTAACCGCATTTTCATTCTGGATAACGGCGACACGCTTGAGATGAGAAACGGCAAGGTTACACGCGGTAAGACGGTTGAGTCCGGCGTAGTCTACGTTGACGGCCTCTCTGTCACCGACGCTAACCCTGTTGTTCTTCGTGACCGTCAGCGCCTTTCTCAGGACGGCATTGTCACAGCTGTGGTAACCCTTGTTGGTCGCAATCTCAAGCCAGGTGTTGTTGAGATTTCTGGTCGCGGTGTGTCATTTGCTGATGATGATGAGCTTATGAATGACGCACAGAATCTTGTGAGAAATTCAATTGAGAAGGCCTCTAAGTC
>JABZHP010000010.1 GCA_015258785.1 Atopobium sp. | reverse complement strand
AACAGCACCGTTAACAATGACGGTCTTACGGACAGCGTCAAGCTCTTTGCCCTGGAGGAAGTAGCAGCCGCGATCAGCAAACTCCTTCTTAACCTGGTCATATACGCTGTCAAGAACGGTAACAGACTGCTCGGAAGCGCAAATCATACCGTTATCGAACGTCTTGGAGTGGATGATGGAGCTAACTGCAAGCTTGATGTCTGCAGTATCGTCGATGATAACAGGAGTGTTACCAGGTCCAACGCCCAGAGCTGGCTTACCAGAAGAGTAAGCTGCGTTAACCATACCTGGACCACCGGTTGCCAGGATGATGTCAGCATTGCTCATGACTGCTGCAGTCATATCAATGGTAGGAGCTGGTACCCAGTCGATAATACCCTTGGGGCAGCCGGCCTTCTCGGCAGCATCGCGAACAATACGAGCAGCAGCAATAGTGCACTCTTTTGCGCGTGGGTGTGGGGAAATAATAATGGCGTTTCTTGTCTTCAGAGCAAGAAGTGTCTTGAAAATTGCGGTAGAAGTTGGGTTAGTAGTTGGAATAACTGCAGCTACGATACCCATTGGCTCGGCTACAACTCGATAACCTGCAGCTGGATCATCCTCTACAACACCACAAGTCTTCATATCCTTGTATTTGTTGTAAATATACTCTGCTGCGTAATGGTTCTTGATAACCTTGTCTTCCATTACACCCATGCCAGTTTCTTCAACTGCCATGCGAGCAAGAGGGATACGATTTTTCTCGGCCGCAAGAGCAGCTTCATAGAAAATCTTATCGACCTGCTCCTGAGTGAATGTTGCAAACTCTGCCTGTGCCTCGCGCATCTCTTCGAGGCGCTTGAGCAAAGTATCAACATCCTCAATTTGAGTAGCCTTCTTTGCCATAAAATCCCCTTCTATTTAGGAACATTAATTCAAATTATACCAAGGTCTGCTAAACAAATACTTACCGTTAACCAAGTCTCTCAAAATTTATAATCTGCGTTCTGGCGTCTTCATCAGTTGCTGTAAATCTATGCCATTCACCTGGCGATTCTTTCCACATGTAATCCACGTATGGACCAAATCCACCCACCAGCTGCGATGTTGCGCGCGCAAAGTTCGGGTCCGTCTTGATACCCGGATAACGCACCGCCTCAACGCGCGGATGGCACGCCAGGAACGCGGCAACCACCTGCGCCGCGTCGCTTGCCGCGTGGCGAGAAGAACGCGCTCTCGCCTGCTCTTCCGCTCCCGTGGCAGAAATCGTCACGTTCTCTGCAGGACACGCCTTGGCTTCAACCGCCTCTGCGACCCACGGTATGCAGCACTTCCGCATGCACACGACAACATATCCCGGCACCCGAGCGTCCTCGGCAACTGCAAGCTCTGCCCCCAGACGACATGCGGGGCTGAATTCTGCACCAATCGCACGCACGTCTGCCACCAGCAGCTCTCCTGCTGCGGCTCTGCCTTTGATGTCGCATACCTCAACAGGCACCCCAGCAAGCGGCTCCACGACGCTTGCTCCGCCCGCAACCAGTGTAGCGAGAAGTTCGTCTACATATGAAACAGGGACAAGCCGCGCACGGCCTGCCCCTGTCATTTTTACGTATTCAGCTACAACCTCGGTTGCGGTTTGCATGACATCGTCAATCGCGGTTTGCGTGACGTCAACAGCTCCGCCGCTGTTCTCGCCAGCCGCAGCGCTACCTGTAACCTGCACTTTGTCTGAAGCCTCTTTAACCAACGCGCTCAGCATTCTCTTTGACCACCTGAGCAATGAACTCATCAAGCTCTGCGACATGAGTCTCGTTGGAGCGGTCGCGGACAGAAATGTTTCCTGCCTCAACCTCCTGCTCACCAAGGATGAGCATGTAAGGAACACGGTCAAGTGAGCGAGCCTCACGAATCTTATAGCCGATCTTCTCGTCACGGTCGTCAACCTTAACGCGAATACCAGCAACTGCAAGCTTCTCGGCAACCTCATGAGCATAAGGACGAGACTTCTCGGAAACAGGAAGAACCTTGACCTGGCATGGGCTCAGCCAGACAGGGAACTTGCCTTCATAGTTCTCGGTCAGAATACCAATAAAGCGCTCGAAGGAACCAAAGCCAGCGCGGTGAATCATGATTGGCTGCTTCTTGGTGCCGTCGGAGTCAATGTACTCAAGCTGGAAGTTGTGAGGCAGCTGGAAGTCGAGCTGGATGGTGCCGCACTGCCAAGAACGGCCGAGGCAGTCGGTCAGATGGAAGTCAATCTTTGGGCCGTAGAAAGCACCGTCTCCCTCGTTGACCACGTACTCAATACCCATAGACTCAAGTGCGTCGCGCAGACCCTGCTCAGCGCGCTCCCAATCCTCGTCAGAACCCATAGAATCCTCTGGGCGCGTAGAAAGCTCAACGCGATATGGGAAGCCAAACTGTGCATAGTATGCGGTAATGAGGTGAGATGCATCCGTGACCTGCTCAGTAATCTGATCAGGACGGATGAAGAGGTGTGCATCGTCCTGAGTAAACTCACGGACACGGAACAGACCGTGCAGAGCGCCCTTCATCTCATAACGGTGATCAAGACCAGCCTCAGCCAGCTTCATAGGAAGATCCCTATAAGAACGTGGCTTAGACTTGTAAATCAAGCATGCACCAGGGCAGTTCATCGGCTTAATTGCAAAGTCCTCTTCATCTACCGTGGTGGTGTACATATTCTCTTTGTAGTGGTCCCAGTGACCAGAAGTTTCCCAAAGGGAACGCGAGAGGATCAGTGGGGTCTGAACCTCCTGATAACCAAAACGAGCCTGCATCTCATGCCAGTAATCGGTCAGAGCGTTGCGCAGGGCCATGCCGTTTGGAAGCCAGAATGGAGAGCCTGGACCAAAGTCGGACATCATGAAGAGCTCCATCTCGCGACCAATCTTTCTGTGGTCGCGCTTCTCGGCCTCCTCAATCATCTTGAGGTACTGAGCAAGCTCCTCTTTGGAACCAAATGCAACACCATAAATTCTGGTGAGCATCTTGTTGTTCTTATCGGCCTTCCAATACGCACCAGAAATGCTGGTCAGCTTGAAAGCCTTAACACCCTTGGTGTAGAGCATGTGAGGACCAACGCACATGTCAACGTATTCACCCTGCTTGTAGAAGGTGATGTGTGCGTCAGGAGCAAGATCGCCAATGTGCTCAACCTTGTAAGACTCGCCGCGCTCCTTCATGTAGGCAATAGCCTCGTCGCGAGGAAGCTCAAACGTCTCAATCTTGAGGTTCTCTTTGACAATCTTCTTCATCTCAGCTTCGATATCTGGGAAATCGTCCTCGTTAACCTTGGTGTCTCCAAGATCAACGTCATAGTAGAAACCATTTTCGGTTGCTGGACCATAGGCAAACTGTGCGTGAGGATACAGACGCTTCAAAGCCTGAGCAAGCAGATGAGCTGCATCGTGGCGAATAACCTCAAGCTCTTCAGCTGGATTGTTAATCTCACCAACATGGCCGTCGTTATATAAAACCTTCATGTAAAACCCCTCAGAGGTAGATACTCATAGAAACAGGCACGGCGCCTACTCTGCTCACACAGGAGCTTAGGAGCAGACGCCTACATAGTCTCTGTTGTAAAACACCAGATTGCCATCATAAAGAACAAAACCAAACGTTATTGAATGCGAGTACGGCAGTAAGGGCAAACCTTCCAGTCTGCATTCAGTGGACGATGGCATGTTGGGCAAACGTTTCTAACCTGCGTATTGCAGATTGGGCACACGATAAAATCGCGGTCGATTGGTGCGGAGCACTTAGGGCAAATGCCATAGTGAGACAGCTGGTGCTCACGAAGGGCAATGTCAAGGTCCTGCTCCTCACGGTCAATGAGGTAGCTGCTTGGACGCAAAATAACGTAAGCAAGCAGGCCAACAACAGGAACAACAGAAATGACTGCCCACATCCACCAAGGCTCTGCGCCACGACGCTGAGCATCGCGAATAACGTAGATGATGGAAAGGATATAAAGCATTACGACGCAAATAACCATGAGGTAAATAACCATACGTACCTCAGGTGTAATAATCTGATCAAGAATCTCCTGCATCTGACAGCCCCTTCTGCTGGCCTTTTGTTCTCTCCTAAATCGTACGACAAACTGCCTCAAAAATGAGCGAAATGTCGCAGATAAATTTATTTTACCAAAGCATCGCTAAATTGTGCAGCAACCTCGCCAGCAAGTGAAATTGTTCCACATGCCACAAAGCCCTTCTCGCGCAAGGCGTCCACTGCCTCGGGGACGCTTTTGTAGACCGCTACCACGTTGGCGCCGCAGGCTTTGTACAGCTCAGCAAGCTCTTCTGCATCCATGGCGCGCTCGTTGTCCGTCTGGGTTACCGCTACCTCAGGGAACTCTTTGGCGAGAAGTTCTGCGATGCCCTTAACATCTTTATCTGCAAAAACTGCAGTCAAAAGCATAGGACGGTTAGTAACTTCTGGCTCAATTGAACGGATAGCAGTTAAGAACGTCTCGATTGACTGGGGGTTGTGGGCTGCGTCGATAAGCACTAAAGGCTTTGGCTGTAGCAGCTGGAACCTGCCAGGTGTAGGGCACCTAGTTGTGGAGAAAAACGCTTTCTCCGCATCAAGTGGACGACCGAGAAAATCCTCAGCTAAGCAGGTTGCCAGGGCAATATTTGCTGCCTGATAGCTTGGTTTAAGTGCGGCAAGATCCTCGTAGGTTGCACGCGGCGTCACAACCGTAAGCTCAAGCGGAAAACCGATGCTCTTAGGCTTTTTGGTAATGAAGAAATGTGCGTGAGGCAGCTCTGGATGGTCAGACGACTGACCAGCAGAAACCTCTCCCTCAACGTCTTCTGGCTTGTCAGCTACAAGAAGAGTTGGGACAACGCCCACAGAGGCTGCTTGGGACAAAAATACGTCCTGGACGCTCTGAGGAGTTGTCGTTCCCACACCAAGCACGCAGGTGCGACCAGGCTTGATAATGGCGGCCTTCTCGCCAGCAATCGCCTCGAGGGTATCGCCTAAAATGCGCGTATGATCCAAACCAACGCCCGTGATGACAACGGAGGTGATGTTTTGCGCAGCGCTTGTTGCGTCCCATCTGCCACCCATGCCACACTCAAGCACACAGACGTCAATCTCTGCCTCGGCAAAGACCACTAGAGCTGCGACCGTAAGCAGGTCAAACTCGGTGATGTCATAAGGACGCTCGCCCAAGACGGCTCGCTGAGCGTTGACGCGCTCCCCCGCCACCTGAGCTGCAGAGACGCCGTGAGCAAAGACTTCCTCAGAGACGGGCGTGCCGTTGATCTCCATACGCTCGGTATAGCTGATGAGCTCAGGAGATGTGTACAGGGCGGTCTTGAGACCTTCTCCCTTGAGCAGGGCCGCCGTATACCTGGAGGTAGACGTTTTGCCGTTGGTGCCTGCAATCTGAACACTCTTGAAGCAGAGGTCAGGGTTGCCCAGCTCTTTGAGCATGTCTTCTACGCTCTCCAACAAAGGCTGGATACCAAACTTCTTTGTATCGTGAAGCACCTTTAAAGACTGCTCATAGCTCAGCTCAGGCACAGAAAAAGGAACAGAATAACTCATAGCGCACGTACCTCTTATAGACCAAGCAGACGCATAGCCTCTGCACGGGTTTTCTCGTTAGTTTTAAAAACGCCTCGGACTGCAGACGTAGTGGTCAAAGCACCTGACGCCTTAATGCCACGCATGCTCATGCAGGTGTGCTCGGCCTCCATAACCACCAAAACGCCCAGAGGATCAAGCTCTTCTACCATAGCGTCTGCAATCTGGCCTGTAAGGCGCTCCTGTACCTGCAGACGGCGAGAATACCCGCTGACGCAGCGAGCAATCTTGGAAAGACCGGTGATGCGGCCATTCTGCGGGATATAGCAGACGTGTGCCTTTCCCACAAAGGGCAAAATGTGATGCTCACAGGTAGACGAGAAAGGAATGTCGCGGACAATAACCATCTCTTTATTGCCCTCTTCATGGAACTGCTTACGCAGGTGAGCTGCAGGATCTTCCTGCATACCACCAAAAAGCTCTACACAAGCACGAGCAACACGGTCCGGTGTGTCAAGCAGACCTTCTCGCTCTGGGTCCTCGCCAATAGCAAGCAAAAACTCAGTGACTGCGGCTTTTACGCGCTCTTGGTCAAGCTTTTTATAGTTATTCTCTGCTGCCACGGGGCAACCTACCTTTCATTCTTATGCAAGCGTTCTTTGAGCTGCAGCAACAACATGACGAGCAAGAATTGCTGTAGTTACGCTGCCTACACCGCCAGGAACGGGAGTATAAGCGCTTACCAGCGGTGCTACCTGCTCTGTATTGACGTCGCCAACAAGCTTTTGAGCGTCTTCATCCCAGTTAATACCCACGTCAACGATGGTTTGTCCTGCTCTTACGCAGTCAGCTCCAATAAGGTGCGCACGACCCGCAGCCACAACTACAACCTCTGCCTGCTTAAGCGTATCAGCAAGGTCCTTGGTCTTGCTGTGACATATCGTCACCGTAGCGTTTCTGGCGCTTAAAAGCGCAGCTACAGGACGACCAATAACGTTAGAACGACCAACAACTGCAACAGGTGCTCCCTCAAGTGGTACCTGGTAGAAATCGAGAAGCGCAAGAACTGCCTCTGCGGTACAAGGTCCCAGTGCATCAGAGGTTCCGCAAAGTGTTGCCAGCAGCATGGAATCGGTTGCGCAATCAACATCTTTTTCTGGAGTTAGATGCTGCAGCGCTTCATGCTCATCAATTCCAGCAGGAAATGGACGCATGGGCAGACAACCATGCACCGATGCGTCGGCAGAAACCTGGTCAAACGCGCTATTTACCTGCTCTTGTGTAGCGTATTCAGGAAGCTCAATGGTCTCAACTTCAAAGCCCACCTTCTCTGCACGCGTATATGCTGCGCGCTCATAGGTAAGGTCATCGCTTTTCTGTCCAATGCGCACAATAACCAGCTTAGGAGATACCCCTTGTGCACGGAGCTCCTGAACTTGAGCAGCAAGTTCTTCAGTTATTGCCTTGGCAACAGGAGCACCACGAAGCTCCTGTGAAGTAGTCTCTGAGCTCATATTATGCCTCCTGTCTCAGCTGTGCACTTACTGAATCACTTACGGCGTCAGCTCGTGATACATAGGTGTCCAAAAGTGCATCTGCCTCATCAAGCAGTGTTTGAGCGTACACCGTATCATGCATAGAACGAGTGTTTACAAACAGTGTATGAGAAGCTGCAATCAAGGCGCCACGTGCCAAAGCAGCACCGCAACCCACATCAGATAGAAGCATACGGGAGCCCTTAATAAGCATCTCTTCCAGCAGCTCAATGGACTCGCAGACTTTTCTCATAACCTTTAGTGGTGGCTGAGCTGCCTCTTTAAGGGCGTCCTCAACAATTTCTGCACGTTTTGGGTCATCCTTGGGCACGCTAAACGCACTTGAAACTAGCAAGAACTGACGAGAGTCCTCATCCATCAACTCCATGAAGTCCTGGCGGAGCGCACTGGCTCGAGCAATGTATTTTGCAAGATCTTCTTCATGCTGAGCATAGGCAGGTTTTCCTTGTGCGTAGACACCGGCCATTGAAGCCAAAGACACGGCAAGCGCACCTACATATGCAGCAGCACTACCACCGCCAGGGATAGGCTCTTTAGCAGCAAGATGTTGCGCATAAGAGTCTGCGCTATAGGTTGTAAACGCTACTTCTTCAGGTGAAGAGGGATAAGACATTAGAAAAGACCCACAATTCTTCCATCATCAAGAACATCAATGTGCTCTGCAGCAGGAACCTTTGGAAGTCCTGGCATGGTCATGATAGAGCCCGTAAGACAGACTACAAAGCCAGCGCCTGCAGAAACACGAACTTCTCGCACGGTAATCTTAAAGTTTTCTGGAGCACCCAATTTAGTCTGATCATCAGTAAATGAGTACTGAGTTTTTGCCATACAAATGGGAAGTTCACCAAAGCCAAGCTCTTCAAGCTGCTGAAGCTGCTTGGCGGCACTTGGAGCAAATTCAACGCCATCAGCGTGGTAAATCTTGGTGGCAATGTCAGTAATCTTCTGCTTCAAAGATTCTTTGACGTCGTAAGCAAAGGTGAGTTTGGACTCAGTCTGGCAGAGGCGCATGACCTCTTCTGCCAAAGCCTGACCACCCTTTCCACCTTTTGCCCAAACCTCAGACAGTACTACATTTACGCCGCGCTTCTTGCACTCCTCCTCTACCAGAGCAAGCTCTTCAGCGGTATCGGTTGGGAATGCATTGATGGCAACAACTACAGGAAGTCCATAAACGGTCTGGATGTTGTCAACGTGACGGAGCAGGTTAGGAATACCCTCTTTAAGTGCCTCAACGTTTTGCTGGTTAAGGTCTGCTTTTGCAACGCCTCCATTGTACTTAAGGGCACGAACAGTTGCCACTAGAACAACAGCCGATGGTGCAAGGCCAGTAGCTCTACATTTGATGTCTAAGAACTTCTCGGCACCAAGATCTGCACCAAAACCAGCCTCGGTAACAACGTAATCTGCAAGACGCAGAGCAGTCTTTGTTGCCTCAACGGTATTGCAACCGTGAGCAATATTGGCAAAAGGACCGCCGTGAACTAGAGCAGGCGTATGCTCAAGCGTCTGGACCAAGTTAGGCTGAATAGCATCTTTGAGCAGCGCTGTCATAGCACCCTCGGCATGGATATCGTTGACGGTAACAGGCTTGCGGTCATAGGTGTAGGCAATAACCATTCTGCCCAGGCGCTCTTTAAGGTCTTTGATGCCAGAAGCAAGGCAGAATACAGCCATGACCTCGGAAGCAACGGTAATATCAAAGCCATCTTGTCTTGGCATTCCGTCAGCAATGCCGCCAAGACCGTCAACAACATTTCTGAGCTGGCGATCGTTCATATCAACGCAGCGCTTCCACACCACGCGGCGTGGATCAATGTTGAGGCTATTACCCTGCTTGATGTGGTTATCCAGCATGGCGGCGCAGAGGTTGTTTGCAGCGCCGATAGCGTGGAAGTCTCCGGTAAAGTGAAGGTTGATATCCTCCATAGGAACTACCTGGGCATAGCCGCCACCTGCAGCACCACCCTTGACGCCAAAGACTGGACCCAAAGAAGGCTCTCTCAGGGCCAACATGGCAGACTGTCCCAAGCTGGACAAGGCATCTGCCAGACCAACCGAGGTAGTGGTCTTTCCCTCGCCTGCTGGCGTTGGATTAATGGCGGTTACCAACACAAGCTTGCCGCTAAGAGGCTTATCTGCCAGAGCACGTGCATCAAGCTTTGCCTTATAGCGACCATAAGACTCCAGCAAATCCTCTGGAATACCCGCACGCTTTGCCACCTCAAAGATGGGAAGCATCTCGGATGATTGAGCAATCTCGATATCGGATTTAACCTCAGACATGTTGTTCCTAACCTAAAGTGGACTGCATGCACGTACTAAACACATGATGCGGCTGTTACACCGCATCAAGTTTTACCTATGAGAAGTCAGCAATCTGCTGCTCTAGCTGAGCAACAAGCGTAGTAAGTTCTTCTGCGCGTGCACGTTTCTTCTCGATAACTTCAGGCGCTGCCTTAGCAACAAAGCCCTCGTTAGCAAGGGTGCGCTCCACACCAGAAAGCTCCTTCTGTGCAGACTCAAGGTCCTTCTGAAGACGCTTAGCCTCTGCAGCAAGGTCAACAAGCTCTCCAAGAACAACGTACATTTCAAGGCCAGCGTCGGTGACAGAAACAGAACCAGCAGGCTTCTGAGGAGCCTCAGCAACCTCAAGCGAGCTTACACGGCCAACGTTCTGGATGAACGCTGCCTGCTCCTTTAGCGCTGCAACATCCTGTGCTGGAGCTTTGACCACAACAGCAAGGTCTGTCTTTGGAGACAGCCTATAACGAGCGCGAGAAGAACGAACAGCAGAAACAACAGTCTTAGCAAGCGAGAAGTTATGCTCAGCTGCCTCGTCAACAAAGTTGGCAAGTTTCTGTGGGTCTGGCCACTCAGAGATCATCAAGAACTCTGCGTCGTGGCTCAAAAGGCCAGATGCAGGAAGAGCATCCCAAACGCTCTCGGTAACAAATGGCATTGCAGGGTGCAGAAGCCTCATGCTGACGTCCAGAACAAAGACAAGGTTGCGCTGAACCTGCAAGCGCTGATCAGGAGTTCCATCCAGAAGGCGACCCTTGCAGAGCTCAATGTACCAGTCGCAGACATCATTCCAGAAGAAGGACTGAATGTTGCGAGCATACTCACCAAAGCCATAGGTCTCAAGCTGCTCGGTTGTCTCTGCAACAACCTTAGCAAGGCGCGAGAACATCCATGCATCTTCTGGCGTTTCTGCCTTAGGCATGCCAGCAGTGTAGCCGTCAAGGTTCATCTGAACAAAGCGACTTGCATTCCAAATCTTAGTAACAAATGAACGTGCCTGATCAGTTCTTGGAGACTCAATAAGCTCACGAGTCTTCTTATCAAGAACAGCATCAAACTTGACGTCCTGGTTGTTGGTAATAAGCGTAAGCAGGTTATAACGCATTGCATCTGCACCATACTTAGCAATCAGGTCCATAGGATCTACGCCGTTACCCTTTGACTTGGACATGCGGCTGCCGTCCTTAGCCAAAATGGTCGCGTAGATGTAGACATCGTGGAATGGAATCTCTTTGGTGAAGTAGAGCGAGCTCATAATCATACGAGCAACCCAAAGCGCAATGATGTCTCGAGCGGTTACCAGGACCTGCGTTGGGTGGTGACCCTCAAGCTGTTCAGGATGGTCTGGCCAACCCTGTGTGGCAAAAGTCCACAACTGAGAAGAGAACCAGGTATCCAGAACGTCCTCATCCTGGTGAACATGATGGCCGCCACACTTTGGACAGACATCGGTGTCTTCCATAAGAGCATCCTGCCAACCGCAATCATCGCAGTAGAACACAGGAATGCGGTGTCCCCACCAAAGCTGTCTGGAGATGTTCCAGTCGCGGAGATTTTCCATCCACGTGAGGTAGGTCTGAGTCCAACGCTCTGGGTGGAAGGTAACCTGACCGTCTTTGACTACCTGTGCTGCAGGCTCTTTGAGCTTATCGACAGCAACAAACCACTGCTCAGAGAGCCATGGCTCAAGCGTAGTGCCGCAGCGGTAGCAATGCATAACGGAGTGATCAAGGTCTTCAACGTGATCAAGCAGGCCATGTTCTTCAAACCAAGCAACAATAGCCTCACGAGCCTGATCTCTGTCAAGACCAGAGAACTCACCATAACCGTCAACAACAACGGCGTGCTCATCAAAGATGTTGATCTGCTCAAGATTATGAGTCTGACCCATAGCAAAGTCGTTAGGGTCATGAGCTGGAGTTACCTTAACAAAACCGGTACCAAAGCCTGCGTCAACATGCCAGTCAGAGAAAATTGGAATCTCTCGATTAACAATGGGCAGAATAACGGTCTTTCCAACAAGATCTGCCTTTTCTGGATCTTGCGGGGAAACAGCTACGCCGGTATCGCCCAACATAGTTTCTGGACGAGTAGTTGCTACGGTAATGTATTCAACGCCATTAACAGGCTCTTTAAGCGGATAACGCAGGTACCAAAGATGGCCCTTCTCGTCAGCGTACTCTGCCTCATCATCAGAGATAGAAGTCTCGCAATGAGGACACCAGTTTACGATGCGCTTACCGCGATAAATGAGCTGGTCATGATACCAGTCAACAAAGACCTTACGTACTGCCTGGGTGTACTCAGGAGACATAGTGAACTTCTCGTCATTAAAATCAATGGAGCAGCCCATGCGCTTAATCTGAGAAACAATGGTTCCGCCGTACTCGCGCGTCCAATCCCAGCAAGCCTCCAGGAACTTCTCGCGACCAATCTCCAGGCGAGAAATACCCTCTGACTTAAGCTTCTTATCAACCTTAGTCTGGGTTGCAATGCCTGCGTGATCTGTTCCAAGAATCCAACGAGTTGAATAACCGCGCATGCGAGAATAACGAATGTAGGTGTCCTGGATGGTGTCATCCATGGCATGTCCCATGTGAAGGATGCCGGTAACGTTTGGTGGAGGGATAACTACTGTACGGTCTTCAGTTCCCTTGCTACGACCATAACAATCTGCCTTAATCCACTTTTCAATGAGCTCAGGCTCAGCTGCCTGAGGATCATAATTCTTGGGCATTTCTTCCACAGTAATCTTGCCTTTCATATGCTTTTAGCAGTATTCCTATTAACCATTTGAACAGTATAATGCATTAAAACAGATGTGGTTTAGGGGAATATAGTAATGTTCTTTTAATTTTTCATATAAAAAATTACACTTTGTATAAAAAAGTAGTAGTATTGATTTGTCGCGACATTCAATTCAAAGTTTTAGCTGAAGGGAACTACAATGAATGTACCAGTAGCTGAGATTTCTTGGGAAATTGTCGATGTTACAGATCTAGATAGTGATTTGGCTGCGAGCATTTCTACAGTCGATGCCAACGGGTGGTGTGGAATTTTCTGCTCCGGCGCAGATATCAAAAATTAAAATACTTTTACATCTAAATTAGAATAATCTAATGGCATTAGCATTGTTCTCAATGCTAATGCCTAGGATTGACCTTTGGTGGCATACAATGCTTAAAGAAAATGCTTTTATACATATCTCAAATAGTACTCAAAGTGCAATTTTATTTGATACTTTTAACTGTAAGATTTACAAAATTCCGTATGAACTCGCTTTGAAAATTCAATCTGGTGACTATTCTGTAAATGAAGAATCATTAATTAATCATTATCTATCTGATTTAAATTATTCTGATTATCCACTCTCAACACCAAAAACATTAGACTCTCTTCGGTTGATTATTACAAATAAATGTAATTTTACCTGTAAGTATTGTTTTGCTCATGCAGGAAGCTATGATTTGCCAATTCATGAAATGACAAATAGTGTTATAGAACAGACTATTGATTATTTTTTTCATAAATACCAAAAAGTCTTACAAGTTAGTTTCTTCGGAGGGGAGCCTCTTTTAGCACTTAATAAAATAGAACACGCCTGTTCTTATATTCAAAAAAAATATCCATCAAAAATTCCAAACTACTCTCTTGTTACAAATGCGTCACTACTATTAAAACCAGCAATAAAACTTATCGATAGATACGATATTTCAGTAATAGCAAGTATTGATGGTCCAAAGGAAATAAACGACTCATACCGAATTCTTAGAAACGGTTCAGGTACGTATAGTATTGTTGATAAGAATATAAAAAAATTTTCTGAAAATCATACTATTGCTATTGAATCAACTTATTCTTCCCTCCATTTAGCTAAAGGAATCAGTAAATCTGATTTATTTAGCTATCTATCATCTCGTTATAATACGTCAAAAGTTATTGTTGCCGATCTTATTAATAATGATCCTTCAAAGCAATCTAATTTCGATGTTCCCTTAAGTGAAAATTTAAACTATTTCAAAAGTTTTTTTAATCTAGAAGAAAGACAATATAACGATGAAATAGTTTTTTTAATTCGTACCCTTATATCAGGTAAGAGTTACAGGTTATTTTGTGGTGCAGGATACAATAAATTTGCAGTAGATATGTTTGGAAATGTTTATCCATGTCATTTATTCCTTGATGAGCCAAAAAACATTCTTTTCAATGTAAGCAATTGTTCTAAACAGAATGACATTAGTTTATTTGATAAAAATAATGAGCGCTGTTCTCAGTGTTCTTTTAGAGCGTTCTGCTCAATTTGTACGCATGAGATAGAAAAGCAACCTAAATTATGTACTTATCAACAAAACAAGATTGAATTTTTTCTTCATTCAATGCTTGAGCTGTTTTTATCTAATCACAAAAAATACCGAGAAATTATTCAGGGAGCCTTACTTTACGGTGTAAAAAGCTCAAAATAAATTCTAAGAAGATAAATAAAATCTTAAGAGAGGTTTGACATGAAAAGCAATATTAAAGAAATTCAAAATGACCTTAAACGGAGTCTTTTTTGGAGTAACAAAAAGTTGTTATTCGGCTCCTTTTTCTTTACAACTTCTCTAGAACTAGTTACGGTATGTTCTCCCTATATAACTTCAATTCTCATGAATTCCGCTGTGTCAGGATCATTTAATGATTTTCTACAGGGCTGTCTATTTGCCGCCATATTAACAATCTCAGCAATTACAAATAAATTAGTGGTTCGTTATTTTGTTCCTAATTATCTCTATCATGCTGCTAACTCTTATCGCAACACCGCATTTAAATACATGCTGAAAAAAGGTATAAACTCGTTTGAGGCAAGTGGTAGTTCCGTTTATGTATCTGCACTTACTAATGATTTAAATACTATAGAGACTACATATCTTGAACAGATGTTTTCTTTGGTAAGCGATAGCATATCTTTCATTGTGGCCCTCATAATGCTCATGGTTCAAAGCATTCCATTAACTATGGTAGCTATTGCTGCTTCAATTCTTCCTCTAATCATCGGAGTAAAGCTAGGTGGAACACTCGGTAAAATTCAAAAGGAATCTTCTGCAAAAACTAGTCAATTCATTGCCCAAATCACCGATCTGGTAAAAGGCTTTCCTTTGATAAAAGCTTACGGAGCAACAGAGGCTGCAGTAAGACTTTTTGAGAAAGACAATAACGCTCTTGAAAGCTCAAAAAGAGAAAGTAGAAAAACTACTCGATTCATTAATACTCTGAGTTGGAGTGCTTTCGGCTTATCTCAATGGGCTGTTTTGATTGCTGGTACATATCTTTGTATTTCAAATCAAGGAGTAACACCTGGTGTAATTCTTATGGCTACGTTACTTATGAATTACATTAGTCTCCCTTTACAAACAATTCCACCGGTACTCGCATCGCGTAAGGCTTCAAATGATTTGATTTTAAAATTTGCTGAGACTCTTGCTGACAATGAAGAAGAAGAGGGGCAACAGACATTAGATAAAGTTACAAAAGGAATATTCATCAACAATCTTTCATTTGGCTATGAACAAAATAAAGCTGTGCTGAAAAATTTATCAATCAAACTTCTACCTAATAAAAGTTATGCAATTGTTGGAATATCAGGATCTGGAAAGTCTACTTTATTTAATCTGCTCATGGGTGGCAATTTAAGTTATCAAGGAGATATATTTTACGATAGCTTAGAGTTAAGAACTATTAATAAAAAGAGTCTCTATCAAAACGTTTCACTTGTACAACAAGAGAATTTCTTATTCAATGCATCAATTGAAGACAACATTACTATGTTCGAAAGTCACTCAAAAGATGCTATTTTCCAAGCATGTGAAAAAGCTGGTCTTACAGAATTTATTAAACAAAATAAGCTGAGTTATCAATGTGGTGAAGCAGGATCAAACCTTTCTGGTGGCGAACGTCAAAGAATTTGTATTGCAAGAAGTTTGTTAAAAGGTTCTAAAGTTCTGTTTTTCGATGAAGCTACATCAGCACTTGACCATTCAACTACTGACCAAATTATAAATTCAATAACAAATCTCACAGGCACACTACGTCTAGTTATTACACACAACTTAGAGGAAGCTCAACTGAAAAAATTTGACGAAATTATTGTAATGAAAGAAGGTAGTATTATCGAAAAGGGTTCGTTTGAGGAACTTATGCAACAAAATCAGTACTTTAAAGCCCTCTATACTCTTGAACAATAAATACTATCTGCAGATACATTTTATGAGGAGCTCTATGTCTGCCACAATTCCTGAAGCCACTGCTCGACTTGAACTTGTCCTGGGAAAAGATCGCCTTGGACAGATTCAAAATTCCTGCGTCATGGTCTTGGGACTTGGTGGCGTTGGTTCAAACTGTGTCCAGGCGCTGGCCAGAGGTGGTGTAGGCTCCTTTGTGTTAGTGGATGCTGATGCGGTGGAGGCGTCCAACCTTAACAGGCAGGCTATTGCCTATGTGAGCACCATTGGAAAAAGAAAAGTTGACGTTACCAAAGAGATGATTCTGGACATTAATCCAGACGCTCACGTGGTCACCCTTGACGCGTTTTTGCTTAAAGACAACGTTGACGAGCAGCTCTCTGCTCTTCCAAAACCAGACGTTGTAGTTGATGCTATCGATACTATTTCTGCCAAATTGGCTGTTGTTGCATGGTGTCAGAAAAACGATATCTACCTCATCTCCAGCATGGGCGGCGGCAACAAAATTCACCCAGAACTCCTGGAAATTACTACGCTTTCAAAAACACATACCGATGCTCTTGCAAGGGTCATGAGAAAAGAGTCCAAGAAGCGTGACCTTGCCGACTTCCGTGTTCTCTACTCTCCCGAGCCAGCACGACCAGTTTTTGCACCAGAAGGCGCAACGGGCAAATCTGCCAAGCTAGGCACCATGTCCTACTACCCTCCTATTATGGGTCAGATGATTGCATCAGATGTCATCTTGCATCTATCAGGACTTGACCATGAGTAACCTCACATACTTTGATGCTCATGTTCACGCCAACCTTATGGACTCCCCGCTCAATGTAGCGAGAAGTTCTAATGAGGCTGGATTAGGTCTCTTTACCTGCGGCGTTACTCCTCACGACTACCTGGAACTTGCTCCTCAGCTTTCGCAAAACAACATCCGCGTGGGACTTGGAGCACACCCCTGGTATATCTCTGACGGTCGCGTTACTCAAAAAGATATAGAGCTCCTTCTAGAGCTTATGGAGCAGACGCCTTACCTTGGTGAGATTGGACTAGATTTTTCTTCTCGCTATTGTGTTGATGGGTTGCAAGAGCTGCAGGTTAAGGCCTTTACGAAGATTTGCAAATGCGCTGCAGAGCTTTCACGCAATGGCCAGCCTCGAGTGCTCTCGATGCACACCGTTAGAAGCGTTGATGCGGTGCTGGATATTCTTGAGCAGACAGGAGCTGCTCAAGCGTGTATTCCTATCATTCATTGGTTTAGCGGCAGCTCAGACGAGCTCCAGGAGGCCATTAAGCTTGGCTGTTGGTTCTCTGTTGGTGAGCTGAGCCTAAAGACCAAGCGCGGCCGTGAATACGCCAAGGTTTATCCAAAAGACAAGCTGCTTACCGAGACTGACCTTCCTTCCAGCGATCAGACGAATATTGGCTCGGCGGACATTGTGGACAGCCTCAAGCGCGCGCTGAGCGGTCTAAGCGAGGCTCGTGGATACTCTGTGCAAACCGAAGTAATGACAAACGCAGCAGGCGTTTTTGGCGTCTAAGTGTTAAAGTCTTACGTATGAGAAGATTACGTAAAATACCCACACAACGCCTTGCGGGAACTGGCAGAGCGCAACTTTCTGGAGCAATGCTTGCAAGCTCATCCGATGAGCTGGGTCTTGCTCTTAATGACGTTGTGCTTGTATTTGCCTGCAGCGATAACTTTGTACCGTATTTGTCTGTAGCAATTCAGTCCATCATTGAGAACGTCAATCCTGAACGTCGCTACGACATCATTGTTTTGACTCGTGACCTCTCTCCTACCAGCATGATTACACTTACTCGTCAGGCACAGCTTGTTGATAACGTACATGTTGGCTTCTTGGATGTTGACGCAGCTCTTGGTGATATTGAACTTCCTCACCATGGTCACTTTAGACCAGAAACTTACTACAGACTGCTTGCTCCCTCACTGCTTCCCAACGTTAATAAAGCCATCTACCTTGACTCTGACCTGGTAGTTAATACCGATATTGCAGAGCTCTACGATATTGACGTCACGGGATACTTGGTAGGCGCTACGCGCGACGCCGATACTATTGGTCAGATTGATGGTTATGATGCCACAGTTGGCCCCTACCTCAAAAATGAGCTGGGTATGGATGATCCTCACGATTACTTCCAGGCAGGCGTCATTTTGATGAACCTTGAAGAGATCAGAAAGCAGATTTCTCCTGAGGAGTTTCTGAAGGTCTCAACCATGCGTGCATGGCGCTGGCTTGATCAAGATGTTCTTAACAGGTTTGTAAACGGTCACTATCTTCGTATTAATATGAAATGGAATTACCTGGTAGACTGGCAGTTCCTACGCCGTGATCACATTGTTGCTCAGGCGCCAAAAGACGTGCGAGAAGAATACGAAGAAGCTCGCAAGAATATCTGCATTGCGCATTTTGCAGGACCAGACAACAGGCCTTGGCTCTATCCAAACTCAGATCTTGCAGGTCTTTTCTGGTTCTATGCGCGTCGCTCCCCTTATCTTGAGGAGCTTCGTTCTCAGCTTGAAGAGTCAAGACGTACGGTAAAAGGTCTTTCTCACCGCGTGCAAAGTGGAGTTCTTTTCCGCGGCATCATGCCTTTGTTTGATACCGTATTTCCGCCAGGTACCAAGACCCGTACCAAAGTTATTACGTCATACAACAAACTTGGTGGTGGCAACCTATAATGTAAAAGGAGGTCTTTCGACCTCCTTTTTTATTGCAATGCGAGTTATTTCTTTTTGCCTCTGATGATTTCTGGAGCGTTTTCTCCGCCAACGCTTTCTGGAGTAACCACAACCTTTGTGATATCCAAATCTGATGGCAAATCAAACATAGTCTCTTGTAGCGTAGACTCGCAAATTGCACGAAGACCACGAGCTCCTGTACCACGAGCCAATGCCTTCTTAGCAATCTCTCTGAGTGAATCCTCAGTAAACTCCAGATCTACTCCCTCAAGCTCAAACATGCGCTTGTACTGCTTGGTAAGAGCATTCTTTGGATCTGTGAGGATACTCATCAGATCTTCTTCACCAAGCTCACGAGTAGAAGTGATAACAGGAATACGTCCCAGAAGCTCTGGAATCATGCCAAACCTGTGCAGATCCTGAGGCATTACCTTGGCGATAAGGTCAGACTCACCTTCTTTGACATTCTGAGCAACATCAGAATTAAAGCCAATTCCCTTTTTACCAATACGGTCAGCAACAATCTTATCTAGGCCAACAAAAGCGCCGCCGCAGATGAACAAGATGTTGGTGGTATCAATGTGAATAAGCTCCTGCTGAGGATGCTTACGACCTCCTGTTGGAGGAACACTAGCAACCGTACCCTCAAGAATCTTCAAAAGAGCCTGCTGAACGCCCTCACCAGAGACATCACGAGTAATAGAGAGGTTCTCGGCCTTGCGAGCAATCTTGTCAATCTCATCGATGTAGACAATGCCTACCTGAGCGCGCTCAACATCGCCGTCAGCAGCAGTGATGAGCTTAAGCAGGATATTCTCGACATCTTCACCAACGTAGCCAGCCTCGGTAAGGGTTGTTGCGTCAGCAATAGCAAACGGAACCTCAAGAAAACGAGCAAGCGTCTGAGCAAGCAAGGTTTTACCAGTACCGGTTGGACCAAGCAGCAAGATGTTGGACTTAGCAATCTCAACGTCCTCCTGGCCCTCCTGAGGCTCATCGTTGCCCGAAAGAATACGACGGTAATGGTTGTACACCGCTACCGACATAGCACGCTTAGCGTCTTCCTGGCCCATCACATACTGAGACAGCTCATCGTAAATCTCGTGTGGAGTTGGCAGGTCTTTGATAACAGGCTCATCAGAGTGAGTCTCAATCTCTGACTCTTCATCAAAACCAAGAGACTCATCGATCATATCCGAGCAGGTAGAGACGCATTCATCACAAATGCAGACTCCACCAGGACCCTGAATAAGCTTATTTACCTGCGACCTGCTTTTTCCGCAGAAAGAACAGTGCATCTCATCTAATCCGCCAAAAGGCGAGAAGTCCTGGTCTTTAGCCATAACTTAAACCCTCGATACAAGAACAATTATTGGTCGTTACGAGAAGAGATAACGCGGTCAACCAGACCGTAGTCACAGGCCTCCTGTGCACGAAGATAATTATCGCGTTCGGTGTCTGCATTGACCTTCTCGATAGGCTGTCCAGTATAATCCGAAAGCAGCTCGTTGATGCGCTGACGAATCCACTTTGTCTCATCTGCGACAATCTGAATATCAGTCTGCTGACCCTGAACACCACTGGATGGCTGGTGAATCATAACCATAGAGTTAGGAAGCGCAAGACGCTTACCCTTTGCACCTGCAGCAAGAAGAACAGCGCCCATTGATGCTGCCATACCAACGCAGATGGTAGAAACATCTGGCTTGATGAAGTTCATGGTGTCAAGAATGCCCAGGCCTGCATAAACGTCTCCACCAGGAGAGTCAATGTAGAGAGAAATATCCTTGTCTGGGTCCTGGCTCTCAAGGTGCAAAAGCTGCGCAATAACAAGGTTTGCAGAATCACGAGTTACAGGCTCTCCCAAGAAAACAATACGATCATTGAGCAACCTGGAGTAAATGTCATAGCTACGCTCACCACGAGGAGTCTGCTCAATAACATACGGAATAGTTGGAATGTTTGTTGGATAATGCATAATCCTCCTTCAAAAGTCTTTCCTTAGAAACATACCCCGGGAAGCATGTCTCTAACCCGGGGTATGAAAAATTCAAAGTAACTGCAACTTTTGGCGCAGTTTTTCTGGCGAGAAACCCAACCAGTTGCGGACTACTCAGCGTCCTTCTCTGCGTCCTCGTCTTTCTTAGCTGCCTTCTTCTTAGCAGGAGCCTTCTTAGCAGGCTTCTTCTCTGCCTTCTGCTCTTCCTTAGCAGCCTCAGCAATCTCGTCGACAACGGTGACGGTTGCGTTGTCGCGCAGCCAATCAAGAGCCTTAGAGCGACGAATGGACTCGCGGATTGCAGGAAGACGGCCAGCCTTGCGCCACTCCTCAATTGCAGACTCAACGTTAGGAACACCAGCACGCTCAAACTCTGCGCGGATGTCATCCTCAGTTGCCTCAAGCTTGAGCTCTGCAGCAACTGCGTCAAGAGCCAGGGACTGACGTGCGCGCTCCTCAGCCTGTACACGAAGATCAGAGATGAAGTCATCAGTCTTGATGCCGCGTGCAGCCAGGAACATATCAAGAGTCATACCCTGCTGCTGAAGACCACTCAGGAACTCCTGAGCAATCTCGTTGAAGACCTCGTTCTTGTACTCCTCTGGAACCTCATCAAGCTGAAGACGCTTGCCTACAGCCTCAACAACGCGGTCCTCTTTAAGAGTTGGAAGAGAATTCTTCTTGTCGGACTCAATCTCAGACTTAACAGCCTCACGGAGTTTCTCGACAGTGTCATAACCAAAGGTGGTCTTTGCAAGCTCGTCAGTCAGCTCTGGAGTGACGGACTTCTTGTGAGCAACAACCTTGACGTTGATATCGTAGTCGTGGGAGTGAACCTCATCGCCGTGAGTGTGGCTGTGAGTCCACTTGACCTCTTTCTCCTCACCTGGCTTCATGCCGATGAGTGCCTCCTCAAGCTCCTTTGGAGCCTGGGTGCCATTAAGGGTAAGAACGCGGTCCTCGCCCTCCATGTGAGCAGCACCCTCAATGTTCTTGATGTCTACACCAATGGTGTCGCCCTCTTTAACAGCGCGCTTCTCCTTGGTGTTCTCAAACTTAGCCTGGTAAGAAAGAAGCTGCTTAATCTGGTGATCAACCTCAGCCTCAGTTGCCTCATTTGGAGGCATGTTGATTGCAGGAGCATCGTAAGAATCAAGCTTAGCCTCAGGACGAACGTTGAAGACTACCTCATAGGAGTAATCCTGGCCCTCAACAGGAAGGTCTGCATCCTGGTTGTAATCACCACGGCCAACAGGAACAAGGTCAAGCTCCTCAAGGAGCTGTGGCTCTGCTGCGCCGAGAAGATCGTTGGTTGCCTGAGCAAGGACTGCCTCGCGGCCAACAATGCCATCAATGACAGGACGAGGTGCACGGCCCTTGCGGAAACCCTGGAAGGAATACTTGTTTGCAATGTCCTTGTAAGCTTGCTTAATGGCAGCGTCTACCTCTGCAGCAGGAACTGTAACCTTGACGGTGAGTTTCTCGTCAACTGGCTTATCTGCGGTAACGGTGATGTTCAACGTTCCTCCAGTGTCTCGTAAAAAATGCTGGTGTACCAGCTCTTAACCAAATTTCTGCATGGTGCGGGCGGAGGGAATCGAACCCCCACGGACTTAGTCCACTAGAACCTAAATCTAGCGCGTCTGCCAGTTCCGCCACGCCCGCATATTTATGCAGCCTTGCAATAATAACAAACTTTTGCACTCTTCACTAGGAGAACTTCTCATTCTAAACACTTCCCTCACGAAAAAAGACCGGTCTTTTTCAAGACCGGTCCATGTTCAAGTGAAAAGCTCATCTTCCAAGCACGTTTTAGAGATCTTGTAGTGCAAAAGTCTCTGGCTCGCTCTTTCTTGCTGCTGCAAGTGCCTGGATAAGAGCGGTAGCTGCAGACATTGCGGTGACGCAAGTAATGCCCTGGCTGACAGCCTCTGCGCGCATCTTAGTACCGTCGCTGTGGGCCTCATGACCATGAGGTGTATTGATGATAAAGCTGACGGTCTTATCGCGCATGAGGTCAACAACGTTTGGATGACCATCGGAAATGCGATTGACGGTAGTGCAGTCAATTCCAGCCGCACGCAGCGTCTTAGCCGTACCACCTGTGGTGTAGATGCCATAGCCAAGGTTCTCCAGAGCCATAGCAACAGGAGCAATAGCACGCTTATCGCGGTCACACACACTGATGAAGACGGAGCCCTGCTCAGGAAGCTTGTTCTCAACTGCCTCACGAGTCTTTGCATACGCTGCTGGGAAGGTACGGGCAATGCCCATGACCTCGCCGGTGGACTTCATCTCTGGGCCAAGAATTGAGTCAGCACCAGGGAACCTAGACCAAGGCATAACCGCCTCTTTGACCGCGTAGTAGTCGACGGTACGGTTCTCATCAGGGAGCAGGCCCTGTGCTCTAAGCTCACTGATCTTCTCGCCAGCCATAATGCGAGATGCGTATTTAGCCAGGGATACACCTGTTGCCTTTGACGAGAATGGCACGGTTCTAGAAGCGCGAGGATTGAGCTCGATGACAAAGACGTGCTCGTCACGGACGGCGTACTGGATGTTCAGGAGGCCTCGGATGCCGCAAGCAAGCGCCAGCTTTTTGGTGATGGCCCTAATCTGGTCAACAATCTTTTCAGAGAGCGAGAAGGGCGGCCAGCAACAAGCGGAGTCGCCCGAGTGAATACCGCACTCCTCAATGTGCTCCAGGACGGAACCCACATAGCACTCCTCGGTGTCACAGAGCGCGTCAACGTCCAGCTCAATGGCGTCCTCAAGGAAGGCATCCAGGTAGACAGGACGGTCTGGCGTGACGTGTGTAGCGGACTCCATGTAGGTGACCAGGTCGGAGTCGTCGTAGACAATGGCCATGCCACGACCACCAAGAACGTAGCTTGGGCGGACAATCAGCGGGTAACCAATGCGACGAGCGGCGTCGCGAGCCTCGTCCATGGTAGAAGCAACTGCCGATGGTGGGCAGGCAATGTTGAGGCGGTCAAGGAGAGCTGCGAAGCGGTCACGGTCCTCTGCTAGGTCAATTGCCTCTGGCTGAGTACCCATGATAGGAACACCAGCGTCCTTCAGGGCGCGTGCCAGCTTGATTGGCGTCTGGCCGCCAAGGGTAACGATGACGCCTTCTGGCTTCTCAACCTCAATGACGTCCATGACGTCTTCAAAGGTCAGAGGCTGGAAATACAGACGGTCGGAAGTGTCGTAGTCTGTAGAGACAGTCTCAGGGTTGCAGTTGACCATGACCGTCTCATAGCCCTGCTCGCGAAGAGCGTAGGCAGCATGTACGCAGCAGTAGTCAAACTCAATGCCCTGGCCAATACGGTTAGGACCTGCAGACAAAATCATGACGCGTGGCTTATCTGCCTTGACGTACTCTGTGGCGTTGCCCTTCTCATAGGTGACGTAGTGGTACTGCGTGGTTGCGCCAAACTCGCCAGCGCAGGTATCAACTGTCTTGACCTGCGGGCGAACACCCAGCACTTCCCTCACAGCACGAACAACATCTGTCTTGGTG
The DNA here is from genome assembly GCA_015258785.1 of Atopobium sp. GTDB lineage: Bacteria > Actinomycetota > Coriobacteriia > Coriobacteriales > Atopobiaceae > Lancefieldella. The sequence continues at coordinate 5,646 of JABZHP010000010.1, read as the reverse complement.
CCAGTAAGGTGTGCAAGCTGCTCATCCGAGAAGCCCAGCTGCTTAGCAGCAAGCATGTTGTCAGTGGTGAGACCAGAAAGTCCCAGCTCCTTGATGCGTTTCTCGGCGTTGATGATGCCTGCCATACGGTGCAGATACCAAGGATCAATACCAGTCATATCGTGGATGCGCTCAACGCTCCAGTTTCTGCGCAGAGCCTCGGCAACGTAGAAAATACGCTCTGGTGTTGGCTTGCTGACCAGCTCATCAAAGTTCTTCTCGTCAAAGACATCGTGACCGTCAGCGCCCAGGCCAGCGCGATCTTGTTCCAGCGAACGGAGCGCCTTCTGCAGAGCCTCCTCAAAGGTTCTGCCCATAGCCATGGCCTCACCGACCGACTTCATACGGGTGGTCAGCACGCGGCTGGTGCCCTTGAACTTGACAAAGGCAAAGCGAGGAACCTTGACCACGCAGTAGTCGATAGAAGGCTCAAAGGCGGCAGGAGTTGCCTTGGTGATGTCGTTGGTAATCTCATCCAGCGTGTAGCCAACAGAGAGCAGCGCAGCCATCTTTGCGATTGGGAAGCCAGTTGCCTTGGAAGCCAGCGCGGAAGAACGACTGACGCGAGGGTTCATCTCAATAACAATGACGCGACCGTTTGTTGGGTTGACCGCAAACTGAACGTTGGAGCCGCCGCAGGCAACGCCTACACGCTCGAGAATGGCGATGGAGTAGTCGCGGAGATTCTGGAGCTCTTCATCGGTAAGCGTCTGAGCTGGAGCAACGGTAATGGAGTCTCCTGTGTGGACGCCCATTGGATCGAGGTTCTCGATGGAGCAGACAACAATACCGTTACCTGCGGTATCGCGCATGACCTCCATCTCAATCTCTTTCCAGCCCTCAATGGACTCCTCTACCAGTACCTCGTGCTCTGGAGAAAGCAGAAGGCCCTGCTCAACAATCTCTACGAGCTCTTCTGGGGTGTGCGCAATGCCGCCGCCCGCACCGCCAAGGGTGAAGCTTGGGCGAATGACCACAGGGTAACCCAGCTCAGCGACAATACGCTGGGCATCTTCCATGGAGTGAGCGATGTCTGCGCGAGCAACCTCCAGGCCAATGTCCTGGACTGCCTCGCTGAAGAGCTCACGGTCCTCGCCGGTACGGATGGACTCCAGATTGCAGCCGATGACCTCGATGTTGTACTTGTCAAGAACGCCTGCCTCGCCAAGGCCAATGGTGCAGTTCAGAGCAGTTTGTCCGCCCATGTTTGGCAGAAGTGCGTCAGGGCGCTCGCGCTCAATGACGCGAGTTACGGACTCAACAGTGATTGGCTCAACGTAGGTTCTATCTGCAGTTTCTGGGTCAGTCATGATGGTTGCTGGGTTTGAGTTAACCAGAACAACCTCAAAGCCCTCTTTGCGAAGGGCGCGGCATGCCTGAGTGCCGGAATAATCAAACTCACAAGCCTGACCAATAACAATTGGACCAGAGCCAATGACCAGGATTTTCTTAATATCAGTACGCTTTGGCATTAGAAGCGCCTCCCCTCACGAACGTCGATGGCAAGATAATCAGACTGTCCCTCCATCAAACGTGCAAACGCCTTGAACAAGTAGGATGAATCGTGAGGTCCTGGGCTTGCCTCAGGGTGATACTGGACAGAAAATGCGGGGATGTCCAGGAACTGAATGCCCTCTGGAGTTCCGTCGTTAAGGTTGACGTGTGTGAGCCTGACGCGGCCAAACTCCTTTGTCTGGACAACAGGAGCAATGCGCCTTGCGGACCACTCGCAGAGGTTGTCAAAGTGCTCGGAGATTCCACCGGACTCCTCTGCAATGAGCTTGCCCAGACTTGGGAAAACCAGACCATAGTTGTGGTTTTGAGCAGTAATCTCAACCTTACCGGTCAGAAGATTCATGACTGGTTCGTTGCCGCCGTGGTGACCAAATTTGAGTTTCTCGATATCTGCACCTGCGACAATGGAGAGCATCTGGTTGCCCAGGCAGATACCAAAGACGGGAACCTTGCCCAGAACGCCGCGAGCGGCCTCCTGCGTAGCGTCAACCTGCTCTGGGTCGCCAGGGCCGTTGGAGAAGAAGATGCCGTCTGGGTTGTAGGCCAAGGCGTCCTCTGCAGGTGTGTTCCACGGTACAACCGTAACCTCGCAGCCGTTTGCCGCAAGACCCTGGAGAATGCCGTTCTTCTCGCCACAGTCGTACGCGACAACGTTGAAGCGCTTCTTGGACGTAGCGGGAACCACGTGAGGTGCGTCAACGGACACGTCGGGGACAAAGTTGTGCTCGGAAATGTTGGGCGAAGCCTGGACGCGCGCGAGCAAGTGGGCGGGGTCCAGGTCCTCGGTGGAGATGGCTGCCTTCTGTGCGCCAAAATCGCGCAGGTGCATGGTCAGCGCACGAGTATCGATGCCCTCGATGGCAACGACGTCGTTTTCCTGCAGGAACTCTGGCAGACTCTGCTTGGATGTCCAGTTGCTTGGCTCGTAGCACATGTCGTGCACGACAAAGCCACGCAAGTGCAGGGTGTCTCGCTGCATGACCGCAGGATCGATGCCGTAGTTGCCTACCTGCGGATAGGTCAGCGTGACAATCTGTCCGGCGTAACTTGGATCGGAGATAATCTCCTGGTAACCCGTCATGGACGTGTTGAAAACAATCTCGCCGAAGGTCTCTCCGCTAGCACCACAGCACCTCCCCTCGAAGGTTGTTCCGTCTTCGAGAACAAGCAGCGCGCGAGGCTGCGAGGTGGCACTTGCCAGTGGATTCATATACTCTCCGATCTGCGTACGAGCATGCCGAGCCATAAAAAAAGAGCACTCCTTATGGAGGCTCAACAGCGAACATGCGCACTCAACGCTATGGGCCTTGCCGGTGTCTCGCACCGTCCTTAAAGGTTGGTAGTATTGTAGCGCATAACCAATAAAGGAGATGGCATGTTTCCAGATTTTCTAGAGAATCCCTCAGATGTGGCCGCACCGCTGCTTCTGGGATGCACTCTGACAAGGACAATTACGCTTAATGGCGAGAAACACAAACTAGTTGCAAGAATTGTGGAGACCGAGGCTTACGACCAAGACGATCCTGCAAGCCATGCGTTTGGCGGGCCTAGCAATCGCAACGCAGCCATGTTTGGACCAGCAGGTCATCTGTATGTGTACGTTTCGTACGGCATGCATCACTGCTGCAATGTAGTGTGCGGACCTGAGGGGTTTGGCAGCGGATGTCTCGTGCGCGCCATTGAACCTCTTGAGGGCGTAGAAGTGATGCGCGAGCTCCGCGAGGCGGGACGTGCGGGTAAAGCGCATACGGGACGTGCAGGTAAAGAGCAAGCGAAACGTGCGCGTAAGCACCCGCTCAAGCTGCGCGACCTTACCAATGGGCCAGGTAAGGTGTGCGCTGCACTTGGTATTGACAAGAAGCTCTACGGACATGATCTAAAAGTTGAGCCGCTTGTGCTGGACTTTGCTCCCCTGCTACCAGGAGAAACAATTGGGCGTTCACCTCGCGTAGGCATTAGCAAAAACATTGATGCTCCAAAGCGCTTTTTCATCGAAGGAAACGAGTTTGTTTCACGAGCGTAAAGCGTAGGCGTCTCAAGAGCGTAAAGCGCGAGAAAGATACAATCAATAAGCGAACAAAAAGGACCTTGGGCTCCCAAGGTCCTTTTTGACAATTGCGTTAAACCAACGATGCAGTTTGTTCAATTAAGTGCTGGAACAACGGGTTTCTCGCCAAATGCGATGCAAACTAGCAAACACCCTGAGCCATCATTGCATTTGCAACCTTGAGGAAGCCGGCGATGTTTGCGCCAAAGACCAGGTTGCCAGGGTGGCCGTACGTTGCGGCAGCCTCTGAAGCAGCAGTGTAAATGCTCTCCATGATTCCCTGAAGCTTGGAGTCTACCTCCTCAAACGTCCAAGAAAGGTGCTCGGCGTTCTGGGACATCTCAAGACCGGAAACTGCTACGCCGCCTGCATTTGCAGCCTTACCAGGTGCGAAGAAGACGCCATTCTCGATGAGGTAATTGGTTGCCTCAAGGGTGGTAGGCATGTTAGCACCCTCGACGACGTACTTGACACCATTGGCAACAAGTTTCTGCACGTCAGCGAGCTCAAGCTCGTTTTGAGTTGCGCATGGCATGGCAATGTCGCACTTCTGGCTCCATGGACGCTCACCTGGGAAGAAAGTTGCGGAAGGACGTGCGTCGGCGTACTCCTTGATGCGTGCGCGGCGGACCTCCTTGACGTCTTTCAGCAGCTCAACGTCGATGCCCTCTGGGTCATAGACATAACCTGAAGAGTCGGAAACGGTTACTACGGTTGCTCCCAGCTGCTGTGCCTTCTGGGCAGCGTAGGTAGCAACGTTTCCTGAACCGGAGATGCAGACCGTTTTACCTGCGAGTGTATCGTTCTTCTCGGCAAGCATGTGAGTGAGGAAGTAAACCGCGCCGTAGCCGGTAGCCTCGGTGCGAGCAAGGGAGCCGCCGAAGGAGAGGCCTTTGCCGGTCAGGACGCCGGTCCACTCGTTGCGGAGGCGCTTGTACTGGCCAAACATGTAGCCGATCTCACGTGCACCGGTGCCGATGTCGCCAGCTGGGACGTCGGTATTTGGACCAATGTGGCGGGAAAGCTCGGTCATGAAGGACTGGCAGAACGCCATAATCTCGCGGTCGGACTTGCCCTTTGGATCGAAGTCGGAGCCACCCTTGCCGCCGCCCATTGGAAGCGTGGTCAGGGAGTTCTTGAAGATCTGCTCGAAACCGAGGAACTTCAGAATAGAAAGATTAACGGTTGGATGGAGACGGAGGCCGCCTTTGTAAGGTCCAATTGCGGAGTTGAACTCGATGCGGTATCCGCGATTGACCTGGACGTTGCCGGCGTCATCAATCCATGGGACGCGGAACATAACAATACGCTCTGGCTCGACAAGACGCTCAAGCAAAGCGGCTTTCTCGAACTCTGGATGTGCGTCGAGCGCAGGCTGGATGGTAGTAAGAACTTCTTTGGCTGCCTGGATAAACTCAGGCTGATCTGCGTAACGCTCTTCAAGCTGTGCAATTACCTTAGATGAGTAGCTCATAAAACCCCTTTCGAAGTGGTTACGAATAGCATAGTCATCCATTGTTTCAATTACATAACAAAATTGAAAATTCTAATTGACGAAAAATTAGTTCAAAAAGATTGCAATTTCTTCTTGCTCTCGGGCGATTTGTCACCTATACTTTTCTCTCGGCTCGGGGTGTAGCGCAGCTTGGTAGCGCAACTGCTTTGGGAGCAGTGGGTCGCTGGTTCGAATCCAGTCACCCCGACCATTTTTTCTTTTTGCTTTACCCTTGCGGCGGTAGTTCAATTGGTAGAGCATCAGCCTTCCAAGCTGACTGTTGCGGGTTCGAGTCCCGTCCGCCGCTCCATAAAATTCCCTATTTTTCTTCCATCGCTGCCATGCTCTAAGCATTATTCTGCTTATTCTTGCTGTCTCTGTTTTGAGAACGTTGGTGACTTTTAAGCGCATTATTAACTATTTCTATGTCTTCCCTCGTTTTTTTCTGCGTCTCTCCCTGTTTTCTCAGACATTTTATTAGCAATTTTCCTCTTTACTTGTAGTGATCAACTTTTGATTTATCAATTTGAATATTCATGCAATTAAATTC
>JABZHP010000109.1 GCA_015258785.1 Atopobium sp. | reverse complement strand
AGGTTTTACATGCTCAATCCATTCAAGAAAAGTCGTACTGCGTACAACAATTCTTCCGTACATAAGCAGGTAGAGCGCCTTCGCACACCTCGTTATGAGCTTGATGACTCGCGCACAAACGGGGGTCAACCTGGCATTGTGGTTACATGGTGGACCAGGCTTCTCTCTGCCGTGGTCTCTGGCGATATTGCTAATCAAGACGAGCAATACTTGGCACATCAAACGTCCCAGGATTATCTCTTCAATGCACTTGGACAAGGTGCCTGGGGTGCACTTTTTCCGCTTTTAACTGTTGTCTGCTCCCAACTTGTTGGCATTGAGCAGGCAGGTCTTTTCTCCATGGCATTTGTTGTGGCAACACTTTTGTTATTTGTTGCCCAATACGGCGTCCGTACCTATCAGGTTTCTGACCTAACCGAACAGCGCAGTTTTTCTGATTACCAGATTCAACGTGCAGCCACCGTTATTGTCATGGTGACAGCTGGCCTTATTTGGTGTTTCTTCAAAGGCTACACCGAGCCCATGTTTTCTATCTGCACCGGAGCTTTGCTCTTTAGGGCAGTTGACGGTATGGCCGATGTCTACGAAGGTCGTCTTCAGCAAAAAGACAAGCTCTATCTAGCAGGACTCAGTCAGGCGCTTAGGTGTAGCTCAAGTTTTATTCTCTTCACGCTTGTGTTATTTGTTACCAGAAATCTTGTGTGGGCAAGTTGGAGCATGGGTATTTGCGCTCTTGTTACCTTGATATTTGTTTCTGCTCCCCTAGCCATTCTTGAGACCGATAAAAGCGTGCGCTTCAAGCTTGCAAATATCAAAGATATTTTTGTGCAATGTTGGCCTCTCTTTTTGGCACTTTTTCTCTACAACCTTATCGATTCGCTGCCAAAGTTTGCCATGGAAGGCACACTCTCTTACAGCAACCAGCTGTACTTCAACGCACTCTATTTCCCCGCTCACACTATTTTGATGATCTCTACACTTATCTATAGACCGCAGCTCTTTAAGCTTGCTAGTCTGCTAGAAACTTCAATTCACAATCCTGCTAATAAGAAGCGCTTTGGCGTCATGGTACTTGCTCTGTTTGGAGCTATTGCCGTAGTCACCGCAGGTACTGCGGCATTTGTCGAGTTCATTGGCATCCCTCTTAACAGCTTCTTGTACGGCGTTGATTTTGAGCAGTATCGCGGACTTGCACGCATTATGGTAGCCACCGGCGGCCTTTGTGCTGCGATCGACTTTTTATACCAGCTCATTACCATCATGCGAGCTCAAAAGGCAGTTACGCGCGCCTACCTTATTTCATTTGTTGTATCCATCCCTATTATCTGGATGATGGTCAGCTTTACTGGTCTTAACGGCGCAGTTATTGGCAGCTTCTCCTCTATCCTTATCCTCTTCTTGCTGCTCATTAGCGAATACGCTGTAGCACGCCTAAAGAGCTAACCAACGCGGTCAAGGCTGAAGAGCCATAAACTACCCCGTTTTCTAACGCAAAATCCCTCTGCTCCATATCTTGGAACAGAGGGATTTTTTGTACATAAGGCGAGAAAACCCACAGCTTGACGGGTTTCTCGGCAACAATCTTAGAAGGAGCAAGCACCGCCGATGGTGCAAGCAGCTGCAGCGGAACCATCGTCTGAATCATTGTTTGAACCAGAAACGTGGAAAACCTCGGAAAGGTAATTGATGATGTCGCCGGACTCATACATTGCCTTGCCGTCAATGAACAGGCATGGGACCTGACGCTTACCGCCAACCTCAATGAGGCGCTCACGAGCTGCGTCATCAGCAACGATATCGTGCATAGGAAGCTCAATGTTGTTCTGCTCCATAAAGGACATGACCTTGTGGCAGTATGGGCAGGTTGGCTTATAGAAAAGCTCAAGATTCTGAGTAGCCATAAAAACTCCTTTTGTTAGTAATTACTACTACTTTGTCTATACCCACCACAGTGCTGTTGTTTCACATGGATTTAGATAGGCATAAAAATAGCCGCACAAGGCGGCTATTCAATAATTGATGGTGCCAGCAACCAGGATCGAACTGATGACCCCCGCTTTACGAGAGCGGTGCTCTACCAACTGAGCTATGCTGGCGTGCAAAAGCGCGCTAACAACTATACGGGGAAGCCCTGTATTATTCAAGCAGAAATACTAAAGAAGCCCGAGAACACCACGAACAAGGCGCTCAAGATCATTTGCATACTTCTCAGATGCCTCTTGAACGCTCTTATGCGTAGTTCCGTGAGCTCCAGCTGGGTTTGCTGCAAGCGTCAAAGCTAATACGTTCATATCAAGAGCGCGGGCCATAATAACCTCAAGAGCTGTGGAAACACCAACGTATGAGACACCAAAGCTACGAAGCATAGCAACCTCTGCAGGAGTCTCGAAGTT
>JABZHP010000108.1 GCA_015258785.1 Atopobium sp. | reverse complement strand
GGACACCACCATTGCTGACCTTGTTGTTGCAACCAACGCTGGTCAGATTAAGACTGGTGCACCTGCTCGTACCGAGCGTGTTGCTAAGTACAACCAGCTTCTCCGCATCGAGGATGACCTCGCTGACGGCGCTGAGTACCTGGGCATGGACGCTTTCTACAACCTTCGCTAAACCCGCAGGTTGTGCGCTAGACGGTGAGCGTTCGGCCCGACCGAGTTGCAACACCGTTTAGGCTGCTAGAAGCTACGAAGCCGCATCTCATTTGAGGTGCGGCTTTTTTTGCGAGCGGGTGGTGCGGCGTCGGGTGCGAGCGTGGCATGGGACAGGGAACGGCTGCGAGACCTGTGGGTTTCTCGCCACGTGCGGTGACTTAATGGGAACAGACTCTTAAAAGCGCGTTCGTGTCTAGCTTCGGAACGCTCGAACACACCTAAGTCAGATAATCTGCTAAAAATGCCTATACATTCCGCCTAAAACGCTCATCTCATGCAGAATATCTTCATTAGATGTGTTTTTCACCTTTGATTTTGCAGATTATCTGACTTAGGTGTGTTTGCTTAACCCTGAAATTTAGGGTAATTAAATCTTTGATATATCTTCATTCATAATTATGTATATAAGACAGCACTTATGCATAAATATGAATTGAACAAACACAGATGAGTTCAAATCACATTGTCTAAGCCATTTCACAACGCATCCAATCCATCAAGCTCCACTTTATCTGCAGATTCTTGCCAACCCCCTATCAGCCGATATAACAGCACCGCAGCTCTTACGATTTATTAAGGAAAATCACTTTATTCTCACGGCGTCTCACTGACGCAGTAGCCTCCTGCCGCGGGTATACTTGATACGTCAACTCTCGAGAATCCGAGGCGCCCATGAACACCACATCAGAGCACGCAATCCGCACAATCCTGGTCGGACAGTCGGGCGGACCAACCGCGGCCATCAATGCGTCGCTTGCGGGCGTTGTTCGCGCAGCTCACGCCCAGGGTCTTCGCGTGCTCGGGATGCGCAACGGAATTCAGGGGTTTCTTGAGGGCAAGGTTGTTGACCTGACGGAGGTGCTTGAACTCACAGCATCTGAACCGGAAGCGTCCGAACAAGCTACCACAAATCCTGGCGAGAAGAACCTCCAGCTCCTAAGAAAAACGCCATCGAGCTGGTTGGGCAGCTGCCGCTTTAAGCTGCCGGAACTTGCTGCCAGCTCAGAACCCACGGAAACCTCCCCAATCTACCAGCAGATTGATGCGCAGCTCAAGAAATACCAGGTAGACGCCGTGCTGTACATCGGCGGCAACGATTCCATGGACACCACAGACAAGCTGTCTCGCTACTTTGCCCAGGTAAAAAGCTCCGTTCGTGTTGTCGGCGTGCCAAAAACCATCGACAACGACCTCGAAGGTACTGATCACACCCCCGGTTTTGGTAGCGCAGCGCGATTCGTTGCATCCGTAACCGCCGAGCTTACCCGCGACGGAGGCGTTTACAACAGCAAAAATGTAACGTTCATTGAGGCAATGGGCCGCGATGCCGGCTGGCTCACGGCAGCCGGAGCGCTGGCGCAAGATATTTGCGGAACTGCTCCGGATTTTGTGCTCCTGCCAGAGATTCCTCTTGATGAGCATGCACTACTTTCAGCCATTGAACAGCGACTTCGCGAGAAAAACAACGTGATTGTAGTCGTTAGCGAGGGTGTCCATCATGCAGATGGTAGTTTCCTTTTTGATGCAAAATCTGTTGCAATTGACACGTTTGGTCACCTTGCAGCGCAGTCTGGAACAGCGGCATACTTATCCCAGCTGACTAAGGATCAGCTGGGCGTAAAGTCTCGCGGCATTGAGCTCAATACGCTGCAGCGCTGTGCTTCGCACGCAGCTAGTAAAGTTGACTTGGACGAGGCGGAGGCGCTCGGCGCTGCGGGAGTTGAGGCTGTTCTCCAAGGTAAAACGGGCGTTATGGTTGGCGTTCACCGAATTTCTGATGACCCATACGTTACGGAGATTCGTACCACCCCTGTTGCCGACGTTGCAAACAAGGTAAAGCTTGTACCTCGAGAAATGATCTCCGAGGACGGCTTCAACGTTACCGACGCTGCTCTGAAATATCTGCGCCCTCTTGTCTCGGGCATGGAGGAGCCAATTTCTGCCGACGGACTCCCTCGTTTTCTTGCGGAGTTATCGTAGCAATTCGTTGTGGACGCGGCAGTACCGTGCAGACACGTGCGATCCGTGCAGACGCATGTACCCGTTGCGGATGCGTGCGATCCGTGGCTCGTGGTGCTACTCTCCGAGGAACCTTACCTCGGGGTGAAGCTCAACGTCAAACTGGCGCTTGACCTCGGCTTGAACGTGTTCAATAACTGCATGAACCTCAGCAGCAGTAGCGTTGTCGTAATTGACCACAAAGCCAGCATGCTTATCGGAAACACCAGCGCCACCAAAGCGATACCCCTTAAGACCAGCGTCGGTAACAAGCTTGCCGACAAAG
>JABZHP010000107.1 GCA_015258785.1 Atopobium sp. | reverse complement strand
CTGTGAGGATTAGGAACGTGATGTAATCTTAACTCTCCCTTATGCCTGTAAACACAAAGTCTCGGTTAGCAATGTGGGCGATGCCTTGAATGGTGTCGCCCTCAACAGAGCCACCAACAGCAAAGACAACAGGGCCCACAAAAGACTCAAGCTTGCCGCCAAAGGTAAACGAGTTGTCGGTAACCTTGCCGTTTTCAATATCAATCTGGACACCCATGGCGGTAAGGGAGCCTGTGAGTTTCTCGCCAGAGGTGATGAGGACAGCGGTACCCTCTTTGGCTCCAACGGGAGAATCCATTTGAATCTTGTATGTTCCGTCGATCATGATGCCTCTATTCTTTCCAGGTGTTATACCTGGTGTTTTGTTGGGTTGCAGCCGATGGTTTTGTTGGAGCTCGGTCGGCCGATCGCGTTGGAGATGACCGCTGAACTGCGTTGAAACCAACTGCTGATTACACGCCTCTATTCTACCCAAGAAGCACGAGGAGTAGATGTGGTTTCTCGCCAAGGGGTTATTTGTAGGTTTTGAATGAAAGTTGGAAATTTTCCGAACGAATGTTTGACGGAGAGTTTCTGGGGTATAGGAACGGTAGATAAATCGCGCGGCACTTCTCGCCACGCTTGTAGAAAGGAACGTCCTATGGACATTTCGCAGGTTAAGAAAGTTGTAGTTGCTGGCGGCGGCGTTTTGGGCAGCCAGATTGCATTTCAGACCGCTTATCGCGGCTACGAGACCACCATTTGGCTGAGGTCCGAGGCTTCAATTGAGCGCGCTCGTCCAAAGATTGAGCACCTCAGAGAGGTGTATTTGAACACCCTCGAGGCTATGAAGAGCGATCCTAAGGCGTACGCTTACGGTCTCATTGCTCAGGACGAGATTACTCCAGAAAAGCTCGACCAGCTTAAAGAGCAGGTAGAGCGCGCATACAGCAACCTCAAGCTCACTTCCGATTGGGACGAGGCTTTTGGTGACGCTGACTTTGTTATCGAGTCCGTCGCTGAAAATCCAGAGCAGAAGATTGAGTTCTACACCGAGCTGGCCAAGCACCTGCCCGAGAAGACTATTGTTGCAACCAACAGCTCAACCATGATTCCAAGCATGTTCGCTGCAGCTACTGGTCGCCCCGAGAAGTACCTGGCACTCCACTTTGCTAACGAGATTTGGCGCAACCCAATCGGCGAGGTCATGGGTCACGCAGGTACCGCTCAGGAGAACTTTGACATGGTCGTCGCTTTTGCGGCAAGCATTCGTATGATTCCGGTCAAGGTTCTGAAGGAGCAGCCTGGCTACCTACTGAACTCCATGCTGGTACCTCTTCTGGTCTCCGCTGAGCAGCTCTGGGCTAACGGCGTCGGCGACGTCGAGGACATCGACAGGGCTTGGCGTATTGGCACCGGTTCGCCAAAGGGTCCGTTCCAGATTCTGGACATCATTGGCCTGGTCACCGCATATAACGTTGCTGTTATGAACCCTGCAGCTAAGGATCCAGAGTCCGTACAGGGTCGCATTGTTGCCCTGCTCAAAGAGAAGATTGACAAGGGCGAGACCGGCGTTGCCGCTGGTAAGGGCTTCTACGAGTACAAGTAAGGCGCGTACAGGTTGTAAGCGATTTCAACCCGGCATTCATTTCGTGTGGATGCCGGGTTTCTTGTGCGTAAGCGCTGCTAGTAGACGGGGTTTCTCGCCAGGTGGGCGGCGGGAGCTGGGCGCGCACTCGGCGGGAGCCTAGCGGGGCCTAGGAGGCGATTGGAGGGCGCCTGATTTCTGCAAAGAATCTGTAAATTCTGCCTAAAAACATTAAAGAAACTGTGGATTTGCCTGATTTTGCAAAAGAATCGGTGGCTCAAATACAGATTCTTTGCACATTTCAGGCGGGTTTTGAAATGTGTCTGGCTATGAGTCGCCTCCCCGCCGTAGAATTATTATAGTTTCGGTGCTGAAGTCCATGGGAGGCGTGAGTGGTTGAGTCTTTCAAACTATTCGTTCGGACCTACACGTATTGGGTAGGGCTCATCCTCGGCTTTGCGATAGTGCCCGGTTCCCTGCTCTTCATCGGTGGAGTCGCCCCGGTGAACACTCCATTGTGGCTTGCACCTTTCGCCGGGCTGCTGCTTTTTATCATTGATCGGCCATCAGCATGGGAGCCGCCGCTCTGGCGAGCATTACTGATCCGAGTATTGGGTGCAGGATTTGCAGCCACCATGCTCATCGCGTTTGACGCAGTTACTTCCACCCACTATGGATCTCAACACTGGAGTGAGACGCTCCTATTTTTCGGTCTCGGTTGGATTGTCTTCACGGTAGTGGCAGGATACATGCTCATGAGCAGCTCAGCCCGATTTGCCACGCCTACTTTCACGAACAGGGATGCGATCCGTACGTACACGACATGGATTGGAATCTGCTTCGGGATTTTCTATATCCCCGCCACGGGGCTCGCCGCAGCTGGCACTCTTTTGATGGTATTTCCACTTTACGGAACGTTTCTCACCGGCCTGGTTCTTTTGATTGTTGACCCGCCACAACGATGGCCGCAACGGAGAGTGAGAGCAC
>JABZHP010000106.1 GCA_015258785.1 Atopobium sp. | reverse complement strand
TTGGAAGCCTTTTTGGTCATTCAAACTACTATCCTCAGATTTTGTCTGCAGTCTGCAAGCATTTTGACGTGTCTGATACAACGCCTTGGAACAAGCTACCAAAGAAGGTACAAGACGCCCTTCTCGGTGGCCTTGGTTCAACTAAGATTCGCGTTGACTACAAAACGCGAGACGGCCGCAATACACACTGGTTTACTACGTTCTCTGGTGTTAGAAAGATTCTTTTTGACAAGTATCAAGAGACCACGTCAGAGAATATGAAGACGCATCTTGAGAAGTACATTCGCGAGATGCCCTGTACAACCTGTCACGGAGCTCGCTTAAAGCCAGAAATTCTCTCCGTTACGGTTGGCGAGAAGAACATCTGGGAGGTCTGTGAACTTTCCTGCAAAGAGTCGCTCCAGTTCTTCAAGCAGCTGACTATTACTGATCGTCAGAAGGTCATTGCAGGTCCTATTGTCAAAGAGATTGTGGCAAGGCTACAGTTCTTGGTAAACGTTGGCTTGGATTATCTCACGCTTTCTCGCGCAGCAGCATCGCTTTCTGGTGGAGAGGCACAGCGTATTCGCTTAGCAACTCAGATTGGCGCTGGCCTAATGGGCGTCCTTTACATTTTGGACGAGCCTTCCATTGGTCTGCATCAAAGAGACAACAACCGTCTTATTGAGACCCTCAAGCAGCTCAGAGACCGCGGTAATACCGTACTTGTTGTCGAGCACGATGAAGATACCATTCGTGCAGCTGACTACGTTATTGACATGGGTCCCGGCGCCGGTGAGCTTGGTGGTCACGTTGTTGCTGCTGGCACTCCAGAAGAGATTGTTGAAAACCCTGATTCCATCACAGGTGCGTATCTCACGGGAAAGAAGCAGATTAGGCTGCCAGAGGCTCGTCGTAAGCCTGGTCGCGGAAAAATCAAGATTACAGGAGCGAGCGCTAACAACCTTAAGAACGTTTCCGCCGCTATCGAGCTGGGCACATTGACAGTAGTCACAGGTGTTTCTGGCTCTGGTAAGTCTTCTTTGGTTACCGATACCCTTGCTCCCGCGCTTACCAATGCTGTTCAGCATTCAAAGCGTGTGGTGGGAGAGTATAAAAAGCTTGAAGGCGTTGATCTTATCGATAAGGTCATTGATATTGACCAGAGTCCTATTGGAAGAACACCACGCTCTAATCCAGCAACCTATATTGGCCTTTGGGATGACCTGCGTGCACTGTACGCTTCCGTTCCAGAGTCTCGCGCCCGCGGTTACTCGGCTGGTCGTTTCTCGTTTAACGTCCAAGGAGGTCGCTGCGAGGCTTGTAAGGGCGACGGTCAGATCAAGATTGAGATGAACTTCCTGCCTGACGTCTATGTTCCTTGTGAGGTCTGCCACGGCAAGCGCTACAACCGCGAGACACTAGAGATTCTCTATCACGGCAAGTCTGTCTCTGACGTCCTTGACATGACGGTTCACGAGGCGCTTGCGTTCTTTGCAAATATTCCTCGCATTAAGAACAAGCTGCAGACTCTTCACGATGTAGGCCTTGGCTACATTCACCTTGGCCAGCCTGCAACTACGCTTTCTGGTGGCGAGGCGCAGCGCGTTAAGCTTGCAAAAGAGCTTCACCGTCAGCAGACTGGTAAAACTCTTTATATTTTGGATGAGCCAACAACTGGTCTTCATTTTGAGGATGTCAGGCAGCTTATTGTTGTTCTTGAGCGTCTTGTTGATGCGGGCAACACGGTTCTTGTCATTGAGCACAATCTGGATGTCATTAAGATGGCTGATCGCATTATTGACATGGGTCCAGAAGGCGGCGACGGTGGAGGAACAGTAGTTGTTTCCGGTACGCCAGAAAAGGTTGCGGCAATTCCAGAAAGTCACACCGGCAAGTTCCTCAAAGAGATTCTTGACCGCGATAACGCACGTCTAGCTGCAGAGAAAAAAGCTCAGAAGAAGCGTGTATAACATGGCGAGAAAAACGGCAAAGGTTCAAAAGACAAATGCCATGAGGGAGCTTGATGCTGCCGGCATTGCTTACGAGCTCCAATCTTATGAGGTGGACGAAGACGTTCCTTCTGGTGAACTGGGAACTCATATTGCAGAGATGCTTGGAGAAGATCCAGACGCTGCTTTCAAAACGCTCGTCTGCGTTTCTTCAAGTGGAGAGCATGTGGTGTGCTGTATTCCTGTAGACCAAGAGCTTGATCTTAAGAAAGCAGCAGTTGCATCCGGTCAAAAGAACCTTTCCATGCTGCCTGTTAAAGAGCTTGAGGGTTTAACGGGTTATGTTCGTGGCGGTTGTACTCCCGTTGGTATGAAAAAGCAGTTTCCCACTATAATTGACGAGACCGCTCAGCTTTTTGAGCTCATCCATATCTCTGGTGGAAAACGCGGGCTCAGTTTAACGCTTTCTCCAGAAGATTTAGCTTCATTTGTATCGGCTACGTTTGCAGATATTGTTCGCGAGGTGCACTAGTGGCATATCAGCCCAAACATATGCGACTTTCAGCAGAGTCTTCTGATGGAACCTTATCTGAAGAAACTCTGAGCAAGGCTCTTGATCAGACCTTTGAAGAGCCTCCTGTAGTGGACAACATTGTTGTTCCAGAGACGTTTCATCAACCAATTGAGGAT
>JABZHP010000105.1 GCA_015258785.1 Atopobium sp. | reverse complement strand
TCTCACACGTTATCTTCGTAGTGCTGCAAAGCGTCTTCGTGAGACCGCAACAGCTGGTGAATCTCTTGAGTCTCTGCGCGAGATGAAGAAAGAGATGATGGAGGACGTCTATACACTGCTGGTAACTTGCTTGGGTCAGCCTCCTGTATCTTTTGAGGCACGCCTGCGCGATAAGGACGATAACCTCGTCCTTTCTGGTACTTTTACTCCTCAGGAATTCTTCGCTGAGGCTGTTGACATGAATCTTGATGATTACATCTCAATCATCTCTGCGCCAACCGCAGATAAGCCTTTCAACCACACCTACACCGTTTCCCGCTTGGGCAACGTTGTTGAGGGTGGCGGCGTTCGTTACCTCAACCTTGAGATTCCTGAGCTCAAGCGCCTCGCTGTGGCTCAGCTTAAGGACAACCTGCCTGTCTGGTTTGGTTGCGACGTTGCTCAGTCCTACCTTCGTGAAGAGGGCATCATGGACACCCGTGCGCTTGACGTTGACGGCCTCTTTGGCTTCCCTGTTGAGGGCGCACTTGACCGTGCTGAGCGCCTTGACTACGGCGAGTCTCTGATGACTCACGCAATGGTTCTTGAGGGCGTTAACTTTGACGCAGAGGGCAATACCACTCTCTGGAAGGTTGAGAACAGCTGGGGTAAAGACCACGGCCGCGATGGCTTTGACACCATCTCCGACCCTTGGTTTGACGAGTACGTCTACCAGATTGTTGTTGACAAGAAGTACCTCACTCCTGAGCAGCTCAAGACCTTTGAGATCGAGGAAGCAACTGTCCTCGAGCCATGGGACCCAATGGGCTCTCTTGCAACACTTCGCTAAGGTACAAACCATCTGGCGAGAAGATCGGTCTTCTCGCCAGGTTTTTCTAAACGCTACTAACAAAAGGAGCCGTAATGGCTGATCAGACCGTAAATCCACAATGGGCAAACGAGGAAACTGCTGCTTTTAGCGCAGACCGTGCTAACCGCGTTGCCCGCAACTCCGTAACCTCTATGGGCGTTTCCGCAGCCGCTCGCGATATCACCACCATGCGCACCTACGCTGACACCTACGGTGTTGCTGTTGCAAAGACCGGCGACGTCACCAATCAGCGTCAGAGCGGTCGCTGCTGGATGTTCTCTTCTTTCAACGTACTTCGCCAGGAGGCAATCAAGAAGCTTGACGTTGATACCTTTGAGTTCAGCCAGGCATATGGCATGTTCTATGACAAGCTTGAGAAGGCAAACTCTGCACTTGAGTACATCATTCAGACCGCTGACCAGCCAACCGATTCTCGTGTTGTCAACACGCTTCTGACTGAGGGTATTGGCGATGGCGGTTACTACTCATTTGCCATGAGCTTGGTTGAGAAGTATGGCCTGGTTCCTAAGGATGCTATGCCAGAGACTGCTTGCTCCAAGAACTCCACTCAGATGGATGAGCGCATTGACCGCCTGTTCAGAAAGAGTGCTGGCGAGCTCCGCGCAGCATACGCAGCTGGCAAGTCTCAAGACGAGCTTCGTGCGCTTAAGCAGGAGCAGCTCAAGGGTTTCCACCAGATCCTATCCGTCTGCCTTGGTGAACCACCTCTAACCTTTGACTTTGAGTGCAAGGTTGGCAAAAACGCACAGGTAGATAAGGCAAAGCTCTCCCCTGTTGAGCCAAGTAAGGCTTCTGACAAGAAGGACGGCGAGAAGGACGAGGAAGGCACTCAGATTCTTCGCGACTTTGGCATTACTCCTCTTGAGTTTGCTGAGCGCTATTGTGGCGTTGATCCTCGTGGCTTTGTCCAGCTCATCTCTGTTCCAAGCAAGAAATATCCTTACGGCAAGGTATATCACCCAACCTTCATCGATACCGTTTTGGGCGGCATTAAGACTCGCTTCTTAAACGTTGAGCCAGAGGTTCTTGAGGCAGCTACCATTGCTTCTTTGAAGGACGGCAACCCTGTCTGCATGGCTTGCGACGTTATGCAGGAGTTCCCTCGCCACAATGAGGACTTCAACTACGTTCTCTCAACCGACACCATGGATTACAACGGCCTCTTTGGCGTTGATTTTGACATGGATCGTGAGGCAATGATTGAGAACTATGAGACTTCTCTTACCCACGCAATGACTTTCCAGGGCGTTGAGCTGGATAAGGACGGTAAGGCTAAGCAGTGGCGCATTGAGAACAGCTGGGGCAAGGACTCCGGTAAAGACGGCTACCTCATCATGAGCGCAGACTGGTTCCGCCTCTACGGTGGCGAGGCTGATGTTCGTCGTCAGTACGTTCCAGAGGACCTGCTCAAGGTTTGGGACGAGGGCGAAGATGTCCAGATTGATTTCTGGGAGAACCTTGGCTACTCCCTTGGTGGCCGTAATCGCAAGTAAGGTGCACATACCCGTAGCCTACTAAATACGGACATAAAAGCACCTATGGCCGGTACAGAATTTTCTGTGCCGGCCTTACTGGTCTATACTGATAAAAAAGTTCAAGCTTACTTTCTGGAGGCTCTCATGAGAGCAATTTCAAAAGAGCATGTCATTTTACGAGCCACTATCTTGGTGTTCTTTTTATTAATCTGGTATTGCGATTCAAGAGGCATGCTTCCAGAAAACGGCCGCACTATCCTTACCATTCTTTTATTTGGTATTTTTTGGTTTATTGAGGCTAGGTTTATCAAAC
>JABZHP010000104.1 GCA_015258785.1 Atopobium sp. | reverse complement strand
GAAGTATTAACGGCGTAAAACACGTCTAGCTTAGCAATGAGTATGAGGAGCGTTAAACAGCTCGGTCTTAGGCAACTTTAACAGCAGGAAGGCTTGCAGTAGAATCTGTTGTGTCTTCGTCCTGCACACGAGGTGATGCGCAGCCACGGACATCGTCAGAGGTAAGACCAAGCCAACGAGCGCGGTGACCGTCAATTTTTGCTGGGCGGCGATGCAGCCACAGAGAAATTCCCAGAGTCCAAAGAGGCAGCAAATAAAGGAAGCTTGCAGCTAGAAGGCTCATGGAAGGCGCACCGATTGCGGAAAGCACCGAGATGTTTGAGATGGACCACGGTACCAGAGGAGCAAGAATTACAGCGCTATTCTCGATATCCAAAGCAAGGGCGCTTGAAGAGTTTTCTGCGTTCTCGCACAGGTCGTTTGTCAGCATAATGGCCAGGGTCTGGTTGCAAGAAACCATTGAGGTAAACATGCTGGTAATTAGGACGCCAAAGAAAGGCGTGGAGTTATCGGAGAGGTCAGCTACCAGCTGGCACATACGGCGAAGCAGGCCAGTTGTCTGGAAAAGACCAGCGTAGCTTGAAGAAATGGTTACGATTGTCAAGACGTTCATCATGGAGAAGACGCCACCACCATTAACCATGTTTGCAACGGTAGCTCCTGGAGCGCGAAGGCCAAAGAGCAAGATGACAGGCAGGTCTGTAAGCGGAACGCGCTGGATGGTGACACACAGAATGCAGGCAAGCACCAGGCTGGATGCCATGGTCACAATGACATCAACCTTAAGAAGCGAGAAAACAATTACAAGAAGTGCTGGTGTAAGTGAAATCAAAGAAAGCCTAAAGGAGCGGCTCAGAAGACCAGTAATGTCGGGAATAGTTCCCGTGTTTGCCATGAAGAAGTCCCAAGCCACGTAGATAACACATGCAACAATAAAAGGCACCACGCTGGTACGAAGCATGCGGTTAATGTTCCTGGATAGATTGGTATCGGTGAGCTGGGAAACAAGGATTGCACTGGTAGACATAGGGGAGCAACGATCGCCAAAGTAGCTACCTGCAAGAACAGCGCCACCAATAAAGAACTCGCTTGCTCCAATTGCCTTACCAATAGACATGCAGATGATACCCATGGTTGCGGCAGTACCAAATGCGGTACCCAAAAGCATGGACATCATGGTGCAAAGTAAGAATGTTGCCAGAATAAAGACAGAAGGAGAAATAAGAGAAGCGGAAATGCTGACAATCTCTGGAATGGTTCCAGCTGCTCGCCATGCTGCGCTCATAGCGCCTACAACAGCAAACAGCGCAATAATTGTTTTAACTTCCCAGACGGATTCAAAGGCTGCTAAAAGAAGCTTTTTTGCAGAGATTTTGCGAGAGAGTCCGTAACCAAAAAAGAGGAAGAAACCAATGGTCAAGATAGAGGTAAGAGGGAAAGATAGGGCTGTACCTACGATGAGCATCACCGCAAAGGCACTTAGTACTATTAGCTCTACCATGCATCCACTCCAAACGAATTTCTTATGTAAATAGAGTAGGCAACTAAAAAGTTGAAGTCCAACTGTTTTCAATGGTTATAATTACAAGTAATTTTTGTAATACAGTGGGAGCAAAAATGAACTTTCAGACCATGGATTATTTTGTTGCTGTTGCAGAAGAAAAGAGCTTCACCAAGGCGGCTGAACGCCTGAGCGTAACGCAGCAAACGCTCTCGGCAAATATTGCGGCAGCAGAAAAAGAGCTTGGCTCTAAGCTGCTAGAGCGTACGGTCCCGCTGTCGCTCACGTTTGCGGGAGAAGAGTTCTTGCGCTATGCCCGTAGGTTCCAAGCTCAGCGCCGCGCCATGGATCAAGAGTTTCTTGATATTGCGGGCAACGAGCGAGGTCGCCTGCGTGTTGGCGTCACTGCTACACGAGGTCACATCATCATGCCGCGCTCCATTGCTGCTTTCCAAAAATTGCACCCAAATATCTCCATTGAGCTTGATGAGGGCGAGAATGACGAGCTGGTTGAGTGGCTGTCCGAAGGCCAACTTGACTTGATTGTTGCAACCGTCAATTCCACATCTTATGACCTTGTTGTTAAAAAGCTGTTTGACGAGAAGATCGTTCTGGTTGTCTCTCAAGCGCTTCTTGAGTCTTTGTATGCAGATAAGGTTGACTCGGTTGTCGCGCAAGTCAAAAAGACGGGAAAGCTCACGGCCTTGGAAGCTTGCCCCTTCTTAACGGTAGGTAAACGAGACATTGCTGGTAGTTTTGCTCGCCATGCATTTGCCGCGTCGGGCATTTCTCCCACTATCAAGGTCATGTCCAGAAACTCCGAGACGCTTTTGGCGCTTGCCATGAGAGGCGTGGGCGCGTGCTTCTTGCCATCAGAGCTGGTGGCCTCTTCTTACTACGACTCTGAAACGTCTGGTCTTCACATCATTGAGCTGGGAAAAGAGATGTCGTACTCGGTCAGCGTAGCTTGGCGCCGCACCGATCATGTGTGGAGCGCTATCGAGTCATTTGCCCAGGTGCTTTCTGAGCAGCGGTATGTGGTTAAGCGAGGTGAGTAGCATGGATGCGCCTCAGACTGACAGTAATCTTGAGATTTTGTATAAAGATGAGTATCTGCTTGCCGTAAATAAACCTGCGGGAATTATCGTTCATGCAGACGGCACCAA
>JABZHP010000103.1 GCA_015258785.1 Atopobium sp. | reverse complement strand
AATAAGACCTGGGCCCATAACAAACATAATCAAAATTGCAAAAAGCAAGAATGGGAAGCTGGAGAAAACCTGAATGATAAAGGAAACAACTGCATCAACCCAACGGCCATAATATCCGGCTGCAACTCCCGCAACAAAGCCAATAAAGAGAGCAATAGCCTGCGAAATAATACCAACAGACAGAGAAATCTGGCAGCCGTAAATAATACGAGAAAGGATATCTCGTCCATATTCATCGGTGCCTAAAAGGTGCTCTACTGTAGGGTTTTGATTCATAATTGCAAGGTTTTGATCCTTGTAGCTGTAAGGAGCAATCACAGGAGCAAGAATTGCAATAATCGCAAGGGCCAAAACAATGCCTAAGCAGATCATGCCCAGTTTGTTCCTCTTAAAAATGTTCCAGCTAACCTGCCAGTAGCTCTGAGCACGAACCTTTTTAGTGGCAGCCTGCTCCTCTTCTTGAGCCTTGGCGGCATCCTCAAGTACAGCTTCAGTCTTTTGGACCTTCTCGCTATTTTTATCACTCGTAAACAAAGCCATTACTCTGATGCCTCCTCTCCAAGACGAATGCGTGGATCAACCACTGCGTACAAAATATCAACAAGCAGATAGATAACAACGCAGATAATTGCCACGTACATGACGCTACCTTGAATAAGCGGCAGGTCACGAGCATTAATTGCATCGATAAGCAGCTTACCCATACCGTTCATGTTGAAGATCTGCTCAATAATGATGGAACCAGTAAGGATGTCTCCCAGCTGAGATCCAGCAATGGTAATAATTGGGATAAGAGCGTTTCTGAGCGCGTGCTTCAAAACAATAGCGGAGCGCTTTAAGCCCTTAGCTTCAGCAGTTCTAATATAGTCCTGATTTAATACATCCAGCATGCTAGTCCTGGTAACACGAGCAATACTTGCTGCGTAACGAGAACCCAGCGCAATAACAGGAAGAACGTACGCGGATGGCGTTTTAACACCAGACAACGGGAACCATTTAAGCGTCAAGGCAAAAATGATCTGCAGTACTAATGCCACCCAGAATGAAGGGGCAGAAATACCAAAGATTGCAGCTGACATAAGGGTTCTATCAAGCCATTTTCCATGGTTTACTGCGGCGAGAATACCCATCAAAAGACCAAATACTATGGCAAAAAGATACGCAAACACTGCTAAGCGTAGCGTAACTCCCAAAGCCTTAGTCAGAAGTGCAATGACAGGTCGCTTCTGAGTGTAAGAAGTTCCAAAATCTCCACCAAGCATTTTTACAAACCAGTTTGCGTACTGCTCTGGAATTGGCTTATCAAGACCCATGGTGTGACGGACCTGTTGAACAGTAGCCTCATCAGCCATATCGCCCATCATGACTCGTACTGGGTCACCTGGGACAATATTCAAGACAAAAAACGTTAAAGCAGAAATACAAACTACAACGCTCACTGCTTGAAGGATTCGTTTGATTAGAAACGATCTCACTCCTGAGCTCCTCTCCCCTCAAGAAAATGAAGCGGCATCCAAGAATCTTAGATGCCGCTTTAAAGTTTATAGCAAGTTTGCTACTTAGTCCTCTGGAACGGTGTAATCGGGATTAGATGTATCAATATCAATATCAAAGAAGTGATAAATCAAGTTTCCGACCTTAGCGTTCTCGACGTACTTTTTAGCGACAAAGGAGTTCTTTGGCCAGTACAGAGGAAGTGTTGCGAAGTCTGTACGTGTGAGCAGGTTATCTGCGTCCTTGTAATCCTCTGTTCTCTTGTCCTTGTTAGACTCAGAGCGAGCCTCAACAAGAAGCTTGTCAAACTCTGGGTTGTTGTAGAAGGAAGACTTCTTTGCAGCGTTAGTGCTGTAGAAGTAGGTGTACATGTGCTGGTCACCATCGGCAAACAGTGGATACCAAGCAAGGGTAGTAATCTGAAGGTTACCAGCAGCCCAGTCAGTGTTCCAAACTGCGTTGTCCTCTACCTGAACATCAAGGGTAACACCAACCTTGCTCCAGTATTCCTGGACAGCAACAAGGAGCTTCTCGTAAGACTTTCTAACCTTTGCAGAAAGCTTAAGACCAGAAACACCCGCCTCAGAGAGAAGAGACTTAGCCTTCTCTGGATCGTACTCAAATGCAGGTGCACTCTTGTCGTAACCAGGTGTTGCAGGTGCAAGCCAACCACTTGCAACGGTACCGTTACCAGAAGCAATGTTATCAACAAGCTCCTGACGGTTGATCGCCAGAGAAAGTGCCTGACGAACCTTAAGATCGGTAAGCTCAAAGCCCTCTTTGAGGTTGAGGTTGATGAAGTTAACACCAAGGGTCTGATATGCAGTGATAAGGTCCTTGACGTCAGCATCGTTTGAATACTGCTGATACAGAGAAGATGGAAGATCACAGTAGTCGATGTCGTTGTTCTTGAATGCAAGCAGCTGAGTGTTGGAATCGTCGTAGTAGTGAATACGAATCTCATCCAGAGCAGGCTTGCCATCATGGTAATCATCAAAACGCTCAAGAACTACCTCAGTAGTGTCATCGTTGCTCTTAATCTTGTACTTACCAGTACCAATGAGGTTAGTACCAGTACCCCAATCAGCACCAGCAGCCTCACAGGCCTTCTCTGGGAAGATGCAAGCATAGGAAATACCAAGAACGCTTACAAAGACAACGTAAGGCTCAGAAAGCGTAAAGGT
>JABZHP010000102.1:1816-2728 GCA_015258785.1 Atopobium sp. | reverse complement strand
GAAAGATGCTCCGGTGTATGACGCAAAGCCTTCTACCTGGGAAACTGTTGCTACTGGTGCCATCTTGGTAAGTAGCAAGGCATATGGCCGTTATGCGGGCGAGCTTTCGATTGCTCGAGGTCTTTTGGAGCTTGATGCTCGCGACAACGTTGCAGGTAGTATCTGCGAGGAAGATCGCGCTTTCTTGACGTACATTCACTCCGGCCGCGGCTTTAGGTTTATCCGCAGGTAGCCAGCGGTTTTCTGCTGGTTAATCACGCGAGCGCACCATACACGTCGTAGTTACGCGGCGTGTACGGCGCGCCGGAGCGCGTGGGGCGCTCAAAAACGTACAAAGGTACCTTGCGTGCATAAAGACATCCTAATATGCACGAAAACTAATCAAGAAATTGATATGTCATTCAGAGGGTGCTGTTTTGGGTAAAAAACCCGTTTAGTTGGAAATAATTTTTGTGTTTTGTCTTTTTGGCATTTACGTTTGAGCAGTTCAGAAATAATGTGAATGTGCACGAAAAATTCGTCCAATAAAAAGCGCTGGTAAATCGCTTGAATAGAAATTAGCCAATCCTGTATTTTCCAACTAAACGCATTTTTTACCACTTCGCACCAAAATAAGCCATTTTTGGATCAGAATAAGCCACTTCGCGCCACAAAAGACCAGTTGGCGACAAAATGGTGTGCGAACAAGCTATGTGTGACTGAGTTTCGCGCGGGCAGTAAGTTTCCTGCTCAGCAAAAAACTTTCCCGCTCGTTAAAGAACCCTCTCTGTTAAACAAACTGCCTCCTATTTCTCCGGTGTTGGGAAATAGGAGGCAGCTCAAAAGTTAGTGTAATAACGCTTTACAGCTTGACGATAACATCCTCGGCTGGCTGGCGACGCTTCTGGACAGGATCCATATCACGATAGCCCA
>JABZHP010000102.1:0-1806 GCA_015258785.1 Atopobium sp. | reverse complement strand
GCCTAATATGCACGAAAACTAATCAAGAAATTGATATGTCATTCAGAGGGTACTGTTTTGGGTAAAAAACCCGTTTAGTTGGGGATAATTTTTTAGTTTTGTCATTTTGGCATTCACGTTTGAGCAGTTCAGAAATAATGTGAATGCGCACAAAAAATTCGTCTAATTAAAACTGCTGGTAAAACGATTGCATAGAAGTGTGCCAATCCTGTATACCCCAACTAAACGCATTTTTTACCACTTCGCACTGAAATGGGCCATTTTTGAATCAGAATAAGTTTCTTCGCGCCACAAAAGACCAGTTGGCGACAAAATGGTGTGCGATCAAGCTATGTGTGACCGAGTTTCGCATGAGCAATAAGCTCTTACAAAGCAAAGACTTTCTCTCTCAGCAAAGAATTGCCTGCTAAACAAACTGCCTCCTATCTCCCGGTGCTGGGAAATAAGAGGCAGCTCAAAAGTTAGTGTAACAACGCTTTACAGCTTGACGATAACATCCTCGGCTGGCTGGCGACGCTTCTGGACAGGATCCATATCACGATAGCCCAGGCTAAGCATGCAGGAAACGCCAAAGTCGTTGTACTGGCCACCGTCGAGAAGACCCTCTTCTTCCAAAATCTTATCAACAGCTTCGCGGTTAAAGCCCTCGATTGGGCAGCTATCAACGCCAATCATAGCGGCCATGGTAAGCATGTTTGAAAGCGCAATGTAGGTCTGCTTGCAAGCCCAGTCAAAGGTGGCACGCTCGTTACCTACCAGGTCAAACATGTTCTCCTGGAAGTTCTTGAAAGCAGCGGCGTATGTTGGCTCAAAGTCTGCAGGAAGCTGCTTGATGTCGTGCATCATGTGCTTGACGTAAGCAGACTCTGCGTTGACGTTCTTGCGAGCAAGCAATATAACCAGGTAATGAGCACCGTTAAGGGACGCGCGAGCACCATAGCATGGCTCGTAAAGTTTCTCTTTGAGGCGAAGCGACTGCTCAGAAGCCTGATCCTCTCGCAAATTAACAACCAGGAAGCGCCAAGGCTCCAAACCGTAGGAACTTGGTGCCAGACGACCAGCCTCAAGGATCACCTCAAGGTCCTCGTCAGAGACGTTTTTGGTTGGGTCATACTTCTTGGTTGCAAGTCTCCACTGGTAGGACGAGAGAACTTTGTTTGCAACGTGCTGTGCGGAACAGGCCATACGTGGTCCTTTCTTGTTGGTGGTACAGCGGCGAGCTGGGAGTGTCGTCCAGAAATGCGCCGATCGGGAACACAACGCTTGTGAGCTTGGGGTGCTACTCAGAAACGATAAAGCGACCAGGTTGTCCAAGCTCCCACGTGCCCTTGAGGTCAGCAGCAAGTTCAAAGTGCAGCTTAGAGATGCCCAGATCATAGTCTTGGACAAGGTGGCGCTGGTTAGGCATAGATGCGCTTACCACTCCATCTGTCAGGTCAAATACAACGGGAAGCTTGTTGATGGCGGTCGGGCATGCCAAAACCGCATCAATGCCGCGGTTGAACCACTCGGGCATCTGCTTCGGCTCAGTTGGAGTACCGTTTGCCGTCATAATCTGCGCAGGCTTCTTGGTACGCAGACGAATTGCGGTACGAATGCCCTCCTGCTTAAGCGGAATCTTCTCCGGAGCGTATCCGATAGAAATAATAATGCCCAGCTTAAGGCCGTTATACTCGTCGCGAGCCAGGGTCTTCCAGTCCATGGTCTCGGCAATCCAGCACGAGCCAATGCCCAGCTGTGTGGCGAGAAGAACGATCTTCTCGCCATAGTAACCGATGAGCTCACGGGCAATTGCGTCTTCGCAAT
>JABZHP010000101.1 GCA_015258785.1 Atopobium sp. | reverse complement strand
TCTTAAAGAAGCTGTAGACAACCGAACCAAAGATGCAGAAGTAAGCAAAGACCAGCATAATGGCAGAAATCATACCAACGCCGGTGTTCAGATCCCTGGACTCTGGAACCATATACGAAAGCACCAGTGTAATGATGGTTGCAACAAAACCAAGGCCCAGGAAGACCCACCAAACGCGCTCGGCACGATGATAGTCTGGATCCGCGCGCAGCATAGCCTCAAATCCGCGGCTACGAATATCCTCGCGCTCGCGCTGGCGAGCACGTGCAGCACGCTTCTCCTCTTTGCTCTTTGGAGCACTGGAGCCAGAGCCGGAGCCACTCACACGTACAGACGCAGCTGCCTCTCGTACTGGTTTAGCAGTAGCAGCAGATTTGCGACCAAAAGCGGAATACGAAGGACGCTCAGTCTCCTCAGAGGTTTCTTTCTTTGAAAGGCTTGCGGTAGCCTCACGCGCTTCTTTGGTTGCGCCTGTAATGGTGTCACGCAGTGACATTGGTCTCCTTCAGTGGTACAAACTCAGTTCCCGTAATAATCTGGAATGCCGTACGATAACGCTCGGACGTGCCCTCAATAACCTCTTCTGGAAGATGAGGTGGCTCTCCTTGCATGTCCCAGTGGGCTTTCAGCCAATCGCGTACATACTGTTTGTCGTAGCTTGGCTGAACGTGTCCCTCAGAATAACCCTCAGCAGGCCAGAAACGGCTTGAATCAGGTGTAAGGCACTCATCAATAAGTGTAAGTTTTCCGTCGATAAAACCAAACTCAAATTTGGTATCCGCAATAATAATTCCACGAGTTGCAGCATATTCTGCAGCAGCCTTATAAATTGCAAGCGAGGCTTCCTTTAGCTGAGTAGCAACATCCTCACCAACAATCTCGCAGCAGCGCTCAAACGAGATATTCTCGTCATGATCGCCAAGCTCAGCCTTAGTGGAAGGAGTGAAGATTGGCTCAGGAAGTTTAGAGGCCTCAGTTAGACCATCAGGCAGCTTAATGCCGCAGACGGTACCGTCCTGGTCGTAGGTCTTTTTGCCAGAACCAGTAAGGTAACCGCGGACAATGCACTCAATTGGCACGGTCTGTGCTTTCTTTACCAGCATTGCGCGACCAGCAAGATACTCAGTGTAATCTGCAAACTGCTCAGGAGTCTGATCTGGCAGAACAGAAATCATGTGGTTAGGCAGAAGGTCCTTGAAACGATTAAACCAGAAAGCGCTGATACGCGTCAGAATTTCTCCCTTAAAAGGAATCTCGTCGGGGAGAATAAAGTCAAAAGCACTAATGCGATCGCTCGCAACCATCAAAAGTTTGTCGCCACAATCGTAGATATCGCGAACCTTACCGTGCGAATCGGGACGAAGCTCAGCTCCAGCCACAATGACCTCACTTCTGCGCAAAGCGCGTTGTATTGCAGGACTTTTGATTGTACGGCAAAATGCCCAAAAATCGACCTACAACAAAGTATCTGTTACAGAGATATTATTTTGAGCAAGCAATGGAAGGTGCAGCGAGAAGGTCGTGCCCTTTCCAAGCTCGGATTCTACCGAGATAGTGCCGTTATGACGGTCCATAATCTCTTTTGTGATTGCCAATCCAACGCCAAGACCGCCCGAAGCGCGCTCGCGACTTTCTTCGGCGCGCCAGAATCGCGAGAAGGTCTGTGGAATGTCCTCAGGAGCAATTCCCATACCATCATCAGTCACGGAGATAACCGTATCGGTATCGTCAATTGATACGGTTATGACAACGTGACCTCCATCATTGGTGTAGCGGATAGCGTTGCTCAACAAATTGGTCAGGGCTTCTCGAATCATGTCCGAGTCAATATCAACAAAACAGTTGCCCTCGGGCGTCATATCCACAAAGGTTAGCGTGCGATTATTCTCCTTGAAAAGCGTCTCCTGCACGGCAACAATGCTTGCTACCATTGCCACAACATTAACGCTTTCTGGGTTGAACTTTGTCTTGCCGTTCTCAAGCCTTGAAAGGTGGAGCATGGCATCTACCAGGCGAGAAAGACGTCTACTCTCAGACACAATGTTTTCCAAGCGCTCTTCATCTGCGGGCAAGATACCGTCTTGGATTGCTTCAACGGTGGCCATGATAGCCATAAGTGGAGTTCTGAGCTCATGTGCAACATCACTGGTCAGACGGCGTTCAAGCTTAATGTCTCTTTCGAGTGAAGACGCCATGTCGTCGAAGGTTTCTCCCAGACGTCCCAGTTCATTTTCGCCACGGATGCCTGAACGAGCCGCAAGATTGCCGCTTCTGATCTGAACAGCCGTCTCGGTAATACGGCGTACGGGCTTGGTAAGTGAACGTGAGGCCAAAATACCAATTAACCCAGAAAGCGAAATTGCAATGGCTGCGGCAAGACTAATTGCCTGGTAAGAGCCGTTACGGAACGCAATGTCTCGCTGGGTCAGGAACGGCTCAGAACCAAATGTCCAAATTCTAATGCTGCCCACAGGCTCACCTTGCAGGTTTTGGACAACTGCATAAACCACGGCGTCACCCGTCTGAGGGCCAGATAATGCACTATTTCCACCAGGTCGGCGAGCATTTGGTGCCGAGTCGTCATACAGAACCACGCCAGAAACATCTAAGACCTGGATACCAATATCGGAATTGGTTGCAGAGGCCTGACGTGCAATAGAGAGAACGTCGGCATTCCAGCCTTCTGCGCGTGCGTACGCCTGAGACATATTGAGCGCGGTAGTATCAACGGTATTTTGTAGGTTCTCCCTGGTATAAGTAGTAAAACGGTTTT
>JABZHP010000100.1 GCA_015258785.1 Atopobium sp. | reverse complement strand
GCTTGGCTGGGCAGCTTGCGGCCTTCCTGTTGGAGAGCACGCAAGTCCTGCAGGTCCTCAGACTACCGTCATGCAAAACGCTGTTGTAGCAGCGGCAATTGCTAACGGCGGTGTAGTCATGAACCCTTACATTGTTGATCGCGTTCTCTCACCAGAGGGAGCTGTTGTTTCTACAACGTCACCAAAATCGCTTGGACAGGCAGTGTCTGCGGATACCGCCGCGCAGGTCCGAGAGGCAATGCTGGGCGTTGTTGAATCCGGCACCGGTATGGGAGCTCGCGTTCCGGGTGTCAAGATTGCAGGTAAAACAGGTACGGCAGACGTCGAGAACGGTAACTTTAACTCGTTCTTCATCGGTTTTGCGCCTTACGACCACCCAACCCTTGTTGTTTCTGTTGTCATCGAAGGCAACGGCGAGAACGTTTTGGGTTACGGTGCTCAAGTTGGCGGACGTGTTCTTGCGCAGTGCCTGAACATCCAGGCTTTGGGAGCTGCTTCGTAACGCCTAAAACACCGCACGGTCTTCTCCCCAAGTAGTTGGGTGTGTTCTAAGATAGTAAGTGACGTGGCGAGAAAATCGCACGCTTGATAGGAGTTGAGTTATGCCAGGTAGAATGCTCGGTGGGCGTTACCAGGTTCAAGACAAAATTGGTACCGGTGGAATGGCCACCGTTTACCGCGGACAGGACCAGGTTCTTGGTCGTACTGTTGCCATCAAGATGATGCTGCCGCAGTACGCAAACGATCCTTCCTTTGCTGCCCGTTTTAAGCAGGAAGCTCAGGCTGCAGCGGCGCTCTCCAGTCCTTATATTGTCTCGGTCTATGACTGGGGTAAGGACGGCGAGTCCTACTACATTGTCATGGAGTATCTGCGCGGTACAGACCTTAAGAGCGGCATCCGCAAACATGGAGCCCTCGATTCCCGTAAGGTCGCTCAGATTGGCTCTCAGATTGCTCAGGCGCTCTCTGTAGCACACCGTCACGACATCATTCACCGTGACATCAAACCACAGAACATCATGGTCCAGCCAGATGGCAACATCAAGGTCATGGACTTTGGCATTGCTCGTGCAAAGAACAGCAGTCTAACCACCGATAACTCTGTTCTTGGCACCGCTCACTACGTTTCTCCAGAGCAAAGTACGGGCAAGCCTTTGGGACCAACCACCGATATCTATTCCCTGGGCATTGTCATGTACGAGGCTGCAACTGGCCGCGTTCCTTTTGCTGGTGATGACGCTATCAGCGTTGCTATGAAGCAGGTCAACGAAGCTCCTCAGCCACCATCGCTGATCAACCCCAACGTTGACCCTGCACTCGAGGCAATCATTCTTCGCTGCATGGAGAAAAACCCGGCTGATCGCTATCAGAGCGCTGACGAGCTTGCTCGTGCGCTGCGCGATTTCATTGCCGGCCGCGCCACCATTCCAAGCAACACCACCGTGAGCCCCCGCATCGTGACGCCACCTCAGCCAACTTCCAGGTTGGATCGTCGCGGCATCGACGGCTCCAACACCTACATTACGCGCGGTGGCGACACTGGTCGCTTGAACCGCGTCCATTCTCGTGAAGAGGCCGATGAGCTGGACAAGCGCGAGAATAAGCGTCACAAGCGCAACGTTATTCTCGGCGTTTTAGGCGCTTTGGTTGTCCTGGCTCTTGCAGGCTTTGCTATTGCACAGATGCTCGGCAACTCTTCCCAGCAGTATCTGGTTCCACAGTTTGTTGGTCAGACAAAAGACCAGGCAACTCAGGCACTAAATGCATCTGGTAGCCACTTTAAGCTGGGAACTGTTACAGAAAGCTATAGCGATTCTGCTCCAGAAGGCCAGGTCATCGACCAGACACCAAGCGCTAACAGGCAGGCTCCTGAGGGAACCGCGGTTAACCTTGTCATTTCTAAGGGAGCTAAACCTGCTGCTGCAGTTAAGGTGCCTGATCTTACCAACAAGAGCCCATCAGAGGCTGAGTCTGCTCTTGCTGCCGTTGGCCTCAAAGCAAGAAATGGTGACTCGGTTGAGTCGGACGACGTAACCGTTGGTTATGTTGCAACACAGGAACCAGCCGCAGGTAGCGATGCTAAAGCTGGCGACACCATCACCTATCACCTGTCTACTGGCAAGGGTAAGGCAGATGTTCCAGACGTCACCGAAATGACTGCCGAGCGTGCGTCCGATGTCCTGAAAGATGCAGGCTTCAAAGTAGACACTCAGCAGCAGCCTTCGTCAAGCGTTCCAGAGGGCCGCGTCATCTCCCAGTCTCCAGCTAACGGCAAGGCAGATAAGGGTTCTACGGTAACCATCGTTGTTTCCTCTGGTGCTCAGAGCGGCTCTGTTCCAAACGTTGTTGGCAAGGACTTTGAAACCGCCCAGTCCACGCTGGAAAACGCTGGCTTCCAGGTCAACACGGTTTGGGTCTACGACGACAACGTTGCAACTGGAAACGTAGTTGGCCAGACACCGTCAAGTGCTGCAGCTGGCGCTACTATCACCATCCGCGTCTCTAGCGGACCTCGTCCATCAGCGTAATCGCTGCGGCGTCCAATGCGCTTAACCAGTACGTTCAAGCCCTGCAACCGTGTTTGGTTGCAGGGCTTTTTGCTGTAGGAAAAATGGTTGAACACACCTATGACAGATAATCTGTCAAAAAGACGTATACATTACACTGAAAATACCTCAAACGTGCAGATTATCTTCATTAGGTGTGTAATATGCCCGCAATTGTGCAGAATATCTGTCATAGGTGTGTTCCTTAGAGGCGGAATTTGCCTATAGTTAGATTTTTTATATTTCGCTATTCATTAT